>JAKFWE010000375.1 GCA_021732895.1 Allobosea sp.
CGCCGAGCACCATCGCCCCCGTCGTCATCAGGATCGGCCGCAGCCGCAGTTCGGCCGCCTCGACCAGCGCCTCGACGAGTTCCTTGCCCTCCTCGCGGAGCTGGTTCGTGAACTCCAGGATCAGGATGCCGTGCTTGGTGATGAGGCCGACCAGCGTGATCAGCCCGATCTGGCTGTAGACGTTGATCGTGCCTCCGGACCAGTAGAGCGCCGCGAGCGCGCCGGTCAGCGACAGCGGCACCGAGACCATGATCACGATCGGATCGACGAAGCTCTCGAACTGCGCCGCCAGCACGAGATAGATGAAGCCGAGCGCCAGCAGGAAGACGATCGCGATCGAGGAGCCCGACTGCTTGAACTCGCGGCTCTGGCCGCCATAATCGATCTGCACGGTCGGCGGCAGCACGCGGGCCGCCGTCTGTTCGAGCACCGTCAGCGCATCGCCCAGCGAATAACCCGGGGCCGGAACGGCGGTGATCGTCGCCGAGCGAAGCTGGTTGAACCGGATCAGCTCCTTGGGCGCGACGCTCTCCTCGATCTTGACCAGGCTCGAGAGCTGCACCACGGCGCTGTTGCGGCCCATCAGGTAGATCGAATTCAGCGCCTGCGGCGTGTTGCGGTCCTGCCCCTCGACCTGGATCACGACGTCGTACTGCTCGCCGTTCATGTTGAAGCGCGTCACCTGGCGCCCGCCGAGCAGCGTCTCCATGGTGCGGCCGATGACATCGACGCCGACGCCCAAATCGGCGGCGCGCTGCCGGTCGATCGAGACCTTGAATTGCGGCTTGTCGAGAATCAGGTTGGTTTCGAGATTGGTCAGCGCCGGCGAGGACGAGGCTGCGGCGATCAGCGTATCGACGTAGTTCTTGATCTCGGCGTAGGACTCCGACGAGCGCAGCACGAATTCGACCGGCCGGCTCGTGGCGCCGCCGCCGCCGAGCGAGGGCGGATTGGTGGCGAAAAGCCTGATGCCGGGAATCTGTGAGAGGCCGCGATTGAGCTCGGCGACGATGTTCTGCTGCTTGCGCTCGCGCTGCTCCCACGGTCTCAGGCGCGCGAAGGCGATCGCCCGCGTCACGTCGGGAAAGCCGACGATCACGAGATAGTTCTGCACTTCCTGCACGCTCTTGAAGTAATCCTCGACGCGCCGCGCATAGTCGGCCGTGAAGGCGAGCGTCGCGCCCTCCGGGGCGACGCCGATCGCGGTGATCGTGCCGCGATCCTCGACCGGGGCGAGTTCGGAGCGCAGACTGGTGAACAGGAAATAGCTCGAAGCCGCGACCCCGAGCGCCACCAGAACGATCAGCGGCCGCACTTTCAGCGCGGCGCGCAGCGAGGCGCGGTAGCCGTTCGACATGCCCTGGAAAACGCGTTCGAGCGCGTTGTAGACGAAGCCGTGCGTCTCGCCGTGGCGCAGCAGCTTGGCGCACATCATCGGCGTCAGCGTCAGCGCGACGAAGCCCGAAACCAGCACGGCGCCGGCCAGCGTGAGCGCGAATTCGATGAAGAGCTTGCCGGTGCGCCCGGTCGAGAACGCCATCGGCGCATAGACCGCGACCAGCGTCAGCGTCATCGCCACGACCGCGAAGGCGATCTCGTTGATGCCGCGGATCGCCGCCTTGTTCGGCTCGATACCGTCCTCGATATGGCGGTGCACGTTTTCCAGCACGACGATGGCGTCGTCGACGACGAGCCCGATCGCCAGCACCATCGACAGCAAGGTCAGCGTGTTGATGGTGAAGCCGAAGGCGTACATCAGCGCGAACGAGCCGATCAGCGAGACCGGAATCGTCACCAGCGGGATCAGCGTGGCGCGCAGCGAGCGCAGGAAGACGAGGATGATCAGCACGACCAGCGCCATCGCCTCGGCGATCGTCGTGTAGACGGCCTGGATCGAGCGGTCGATGAAGATCGAGCTGTCATAGGAGGTGTTCAGCGACATGCCGTCGGGCAGATCGTCGGTGATCTCCGGCAGCGCGGCGCGCACGCCGCTCGACACGTCGAGCGGATTGGCCGTCGCCTGCTTGACGATGCCGATCGTCACCGAGGGCGTGCCGCGAAACCAGGCGGCGTTGCGCTCCGCGAAGGCGCCGAGTTCGACGCGCGCGACATCGCGCAGCTTCACCGGGAAGCCGTTGACGTCCTTGACCACGATCTGCTGGAACTGCTCCGGCGTGGTCAGGCTGGTCTGCGACAGAACCGTGAACTCGCGATTGTTGCTTTCGATCCGGCCGGACGGAATCTCCACGTTCTGGGAACGGACGGCGGCCTCGATCTCCTGCACGGTGATGGCGTAGGCGGCCATGCGGGCGCGATCGAGCCAGATGCGCATGGCGTAGCGGCGCTCGCCACGGATCTGCACCTCGGCCACGCCAGTGATGTTCTGCACCCGGTCGGTGATGAACCGATCGGCGAAATCGGTCAGCTCGAGCGGGTTGTGCCGCGAGCTCGTCAGCGACAGGAACAGGATCGGCTGCGCGTCGGCCTCGACCTTGGCGATGATCGGCTCGTCGATCTCGGCCGGGAGGCGCCCGCGCACGCGGCTGACCCGGTCGCGCACGTCGGAGGCCGCGACGTCGGGATTGACGCTGGGCCGGAAGCGCACGGAGATGTTGCTCTGCTCCTGCCGGCTGGTCGAGTTGATGATCTCGATGCCCTCGATGCCGGCGATCGAATTCTCCAGGATCTGCGTCAGCTGGGTCTCGATGATCTCGGCGCTCGCCCCGACATAGACGGTGCGGACGGAGACGACCGGCTCGTCGATATTGGGGTATTCGCGGACGGTGAGCCTGCCGTAGCAGACGACGCCGATCAGGATCACGAGGAGGCTCATCACCGTCGAGAGGACGGGGCGCCGGACGAAGAGTTCGAACAGGCTCATCGCGCGGCGCTCGTCTGCACGGGGGCGACCCTGTCCTTGATCGCGACGACGGAGCCGTCGCGCAGCCGCATCTGGCCCGAGGTGACGAGCCGCATGTCGGGCGTCAGCCCGCTGACGATCTCGACCTTGCCGGGCAGGCGCTTGCCCAGCTCCACCGCCACGCGCTTGGCCTTGCCGTCCACCACGATGAAGACGATCTTCCCCACCCCGTCGGGCACGACCGCCGTCTCCGGGACTATCAGCGCGTTCTCGCGCTGATCGACCGTGATCGTGACGCGCGCGAACAGGCCGGGCTTGAGCACCAGATCGGCGTTGGGAATGGCGGCGCGCAGCCGGATGGCCCGGCCGTTCACGTCGACCACCGGGTCGATCGCGAAAATCCTGCCGGTGAAGTCGCGGCCCGGCACGGCGTCGACCTTGACCTGGATCGGCTGATCGACCTTGACGCTGCGCAGATAGACCTCCGGAACGCGGAAATCGACCTTGATCGGGTCGATGTTGGTCAGCGTGATCAGCGATTTGCCGACCGACACGAAATCGCCGACGCCGACCGAGCGCAGACCGACGACGCCGTTGAACGGCGCCTTGATGGTCGATTGCGCCAGCTTGGCCTGGGCCAGTTGCAGCCTGGCCTCGTTCGTGGCGAGCTGCGCCGTCGCCTGCTCCAGCGCCACCTGCGTGCCCGCGCCGCGCTGCACCAGCGAGCGGTTGCGTTCGAACGTGTCGCGCGAAAGGCCGAGATCGGCCTCGGCCTGCTTCATCTCGGCGGTCAAGATCGCGGTGTCGAGCTTGACCAGCTCCTGGCCCCTGGTGACGCGTTCGCCTTCCTTGAAGCCGAGGAAGACGACGCGGCCGGCGATCTCGGGCGCGATGATCACCGATTCGTCGGCGGCCAGCGTGCCCAGCGCCTCGACCTCCTCGTTGACCATGCCGATCTCGATCCTGCCGACCTCGACGGGAACCCCGGCCGATCGCCCGGCCGGGGCCGTGCGCGCCTGCGCCGGCTGGCCGGCGCTCGCGAAGATCGGCAAATCCTTGAGATAGGGCACGGTCCTGACGAGCGCGGGGTTCTGGTGCGCGTAGTAGCCGACGCCGGCCAGGCCGGCGATCAGGAGGAGCAGGATGAGCCGCTTCATGGGACTGGACGCTCCGCGCAGGCGTGACTAGATTGGACTGGACGGTCCAGTTCGATAAGGACCCATATGGGCGCAAGCATGGCTCGATCAATCCCGTCCCGACGCCCCGGCTCGGCACGGCCTTCATTGTCGCAGATTTCGCAAGCAAAGGCGATGCCGGGCGAGCGCGCGAGGCCCGACAAGCACGCCGCGATCACGCGCGCCGCGTCGGAGATGTTTCTCGCCGAAGGCTTCGACCGGGCGAGCCTCGACCAGATCGCGCAGCGCGCCGGCGTCTCCAAGCAGACGATCTACAGCCACTTCGCCGACAAGGAGGCGCTGTTCAGGGCGATCTGCGCCGAACTCACTGAAAAGCTGACGATTCCGCTCAGGCGGCCGGCGCTCGAGACGGGCGATCTGCGCGGCGTGCTGCTGCGTCTGGGCGAGGATACGCTGGCGATGATGACGAACCCGGCCTCGCTCGATCTGCACCGGCTCGTGCTCAACGCCGCCGCGCGTTTTCCCGATCTCGGGCGCGCGGCGTTCGAGGCCGGCGGCAACCGGATGATCGACGATCTCGCGACCCTGCTGACGCAGCGTTCACAAGTGGGTGATGGGCTGGCGAGCGCCGTCGAGGACGGACGGGCCCGCATCCTGGCCGAACAGTTCGTCGGCATGCTGCGCGGCTTCCATCAGACGCGCGCGCTGCTGGGCGTCGAGGCGATGCCGCCGCGAGAGGCGCGCGCCTATGTCGCGAGCTGCGTCGACCTGCTGCTGCGCGGCGCCTGACGGCCGGCCGGCGCAGGCGGCTTGACGCGGCGTCCGACTGTCCCGTTTTCTGGCACTGGATAAAGGGCCGCGCCGGCCAGGGAGCAGATCGATGTCACAGCCGCAACGCCCGCCATTGCCGCCCTTCACCGCCGAGACGGCCGCCCAAAAGGCGCGCATGGCCGAGGACGCCTGGAACTCGCTCGATCCGGTGCGCGTCTCACTGGCCTACACGCCGGACAGCCGCTGGCGGAACCGCTCGGAGTTCTTCTCGGGGCGCGAGGCGATCGTCGAATTCCTCACCCGCAAATGGGCCCACGAGATCGAGTATCGCCTGATCAAGGAGGTCTGGGCCTTCCACGAGGACCGCATCGCCGTGCGCTTCGCCTACGAGCATCACGACGCGGCGGGGAACTGGTTCCGCTCGCATGGCAACGAACAGTGGGAATTCGACGAGAACGGCCTGATGCGCCGCCGCGAGGCCTCGATCAACGACGTCCCGATCAAGGAGGCGGATCGCAGGTTCCGCTGGGAGCGCGGGCCGCGCCCGGGCGACCATCCCGGCCTGACCGCGCTGGGGCTCTGACGTCGTCGCGCCGCCCGGCGCCGCCCTGTCACTGCGCTGTCATCTCGCCTCGATAGCTCTCGTTGCAGTGCAAAAGCACGACGTCGGATCGCAAGTCTGCGAGCCCGGAGCGTCGTGCCTTTTCTTGCGGCGGGATTGCGGATGCTTCGGATCGAAGGCCTGACCAAGCGCTTCGGCGACAAGGCCGCCGTCGACGACGTGACGCTGGCCATCCCCAAGGGCGAGATGGTCGGCGTCATCGGCCGTTCCGGCGCCGGCAAATCGACGCTGCTGCGCATGATCAACCGGCTGGCCGAGCCCAGCGCGGGCCGCATCGTCTCGGGCGAACGGGACGTCACCGCGCTCTCGGGAGCAGCCCTGCGCGCCTGGCGGCGCGACACGGCGATGATCTTCCAGCAGTTCAACCTGGTCGGCCGGCTCGACGTGCTGACCAACGTCCTGCTCGGCCGGCTGAACCACCGCTCCGCCATCCTGACGCTGGCGAAGAGCTTCTCGCAGGACGACAAGATCCGCGCCATCGCCGCGCTGGAGCGGCTCGACATGGGCCATCTCCTGGCGCAGCGCGCCGAGACGCTGTCGGGCGGCCAGCAGCAGCGCGTCGCCATCGCCCGCGCGCTGGTGCAGGAGCCGACGGTGATCCTCGCCGACGAACCGATCGCCTCGCTCGACCCGCGCAACACGCAGATCGTGATGGATGCGCTGTTCCGGATCAACCGCGAGGACGGCATCACCGTCGTGTGCAATCTGCACCACCTCGATATCGCGAAGAAATACTGCGACCGGCTGATCGGCATGGCCGCCGGCAAGGTCGTGTTCGACGGGCTGCCTCACGAGTTGAACAGCGAGGTCGCGGCCGAGCTTTACGGCATCGAGGCCAAGGACGCCGGCGCGGAAGCGCTCGATGCGCTCGACGCCATCGCCAGCGAGGAAGCCCAGCGCGCCAAGCAGACCGCCGCCTGAGCCTGCCGACCGCCTATCCCAAGTCCAGCACGCAAGAAACCAACCGCAACAGGAGCAACCCCATGCTGACCCGTCGTCATGCCCTCGCCCTCGCCGCCGCCGGCGTCGCGGCTTCGCTCGCCGCTCCCGCCTTCGCGCAGGACTGGAAGGCGAAGTATCCCGAACTCGTCTTCGCCGTCGTCCCGGCCGAGAACGCTTCGGGCGTGACCGAGCGCTATGCGCCCTTCGCCGCCTACCTCACCAAGGAACTCGGCGTGAAGGTGACCGTGCGCGTCGCCAACGACTACGCGGCGGTGATCGAGGGCCAGCGCGCCGGCAACATCCATCTCGGCGAATACGGCCCCTCCTCCTATGTCCGCGCCTGGACAGTCTCGAACGGCGGCGTCGAGCCCTTCGCGACGCTGCGCGCGCCGGACGGCTCGACCGGCTATTTCTCGGTCGCCTACGCCAAGGCGAGCGCGCCGGGCGCCAAGCTCGAGGACTTCAAGGGCAAGAACCTCTGCCTGGTCGATCCCAACTCGACCTCCGGCAACAACGTGCCGCGCTATGCGATGGCCAAGTCGAACATGGACCCGGAGGTGTTCTTCTCGAAGACCGTGTATGCCGGCAGCCACGAGAACGCCGTCCTCGCCGTGCAGCAAGGCACCTGCGACGTCGCCTTCAACTGGTGGAACTCGGACGAGGATTCCAATCTGACCCGCATGGTCAACAAGAACATGGTCAAGAAGGAGGACTTCAAGACTGTGTTCACCTCCGACAAGATCCCCGGCTCGCCCTACGCCATGCTGACCTCTATGCCGGCCGAGTTGAAGACCGCCATCACGAAGGCCTTCTTCGAGATGAAGGACAAGGACAAGGCGGCTTTCGACAGGCTCTCTGACGGAAAGTCGCCCGGTTTCGCGCCGATGAAGCACGCCGATTACGACGTTACCATCCAGCTCCAGAAGTTCGTCGACGACCTCCGCAAGAAGCGCAGCTGATCGATCCCGCCGGAAACCTCTCCCCGCGCAGGGGAGAGGTTTTCTGCGTCCTGCCGAGCGACGGAACCGTTCATCCGATGACACTCGCGATCGACCGCGACGACCCCGCGATCCGCTCCCATGCCGACCTCTATCGTCGCGAAATGGCGGCGAAGAACCGGCAGACGCTGATCGGCGTCGCGGTGTTCGTCGCCTGCGTGGTGGTCGCGGCGATCGGCTCCGAGGCGAATCCGGTCAAGTTCTTCGAGAACGTCTGGCGTTTTCCAAAATACATCCTCGACACGATGCCGACATTGCGTTTCGCGACCTTCGGCGCGGACATGGCGGAGTGGTTCTGGGGCTTGAACGGCTGGCTCAAGCTGCTCTGGCAGACCGTGCTGATCGCCTATACCGGCACGATCATGGGCGTGGTCGGCGGCTTTCTGCTCTGCTTCGTCGCCGCCGCAAATCTGGGCAAGTCCGGCTGGCTGCGTTTCGCCACCAAGCGCTATCTCGAATTCTGCCGCACCGTCCCCGAGCTCGTCTTCGCGCTGATCTTCGTCATCGCCTTCGGGCTCGGGCCGCTTCCCGGCGTGCTCGCCATCGCCATCCACACCATGGGCGCCATGGGCAAGCTGTTCTCCGAGGTCGTCGAGAACATCGACATGAAGCCGGTCGACGGGCTGACCGCGACCGGCGCCGGCTGGTGGCAGGTGATCCGCTTCGCGGTCGTGCCGCAGGTCCTCTCCAATTTCGCCAGCTACTCGCTGCTGCGCTTCGAGATCAACGTGCGCGGCGCCTCGATCATGGGTTTCGTCGGCGCCGGCGGCATCGGGCAGGATCTGATCGAGGCGATCCGGAAGTTCTACTTCACCGATGTCAGCGCCATCTTGCTGCTGATCATCGTCACCGTGATGCTGATCGACTATGGCACAGAGCGCCTGCGCCACCGCCTGATCAGCCTGGAGCACGGCAAATGAGCCTCGCCCTTTCAGCAGCCGACCGCGCCGCGCTGATCGGCCGCCACAAGGCCGCCATCGACGGTTCGCGACAGACGCGCCTGACCACCTTGGCGGTCGTGGTCGGGCTGGTCGGCCTGTTCCTCTACGGACTGACCACTCTGGAAGTCTCGTTCTGGCGCGTCATCGCCGGTCTCGGGAATCTCGGCACTTTCGTGGTGCTGATGCTGCCGCCCGATCCTGGCACCTGGGCGCGGGGCATGCTGTTCGTCAAGGCGCTGTTCGAGACGATCGCGATCGCGTTCCTCGGCACGATCCTGGGCGCGATCATCGCCTTCCCGCTCGGCTTCATCGCGGCCAAGAACGTCGTCGCCAACAGGATCGTGCATTTCTTGGCGCGCCGCTCGCTCGACACGGTGCGCGGCGTCGATGCGTTGATCTGGGCCCTGATCTGGGTGAACGTCGTGGGCTTGGGTCCCTTCGCCGGCATGCTGGCGATCATGACCAGCGACATCGGCGCCTTCGGCAAGCTCTATTCCGAGGCGATCGAGGCCGCCGACCGCAAGCCGGTCGAGGGCGTCACCTCGATGGGCGGCGGCAAGCTGCACGAAATCCGCTTCGGCATGATCCCGCAGGTGCTGCCGGTGATCGCGAGCCAGGTGCTCTACTACATCGAATCCAACACCCGCTCCTCGACCATCATCGGCATCGTCGGGGCCGGCGGCATCGGGCTCTATCTGGCGGAGACGATCCGGACGCTCGAATGGCAGCAGGTCTCGTTCCTGATCCTGCTGATCCTGGCGGCGGTGACCGCAATCGACTTCATATCCAGCAAGCTGCGCTTCGCCATCATCGGCAAGCGCGCCGGCTAATCCTGCGCGCGCCGCCGGCCTGAAGCCGGGCCGCGACCGCGCGCCGGCGGCCAGACGCCGAGGGTCTTCATCCGCGAGGCCAGCGTGGTCGGCCGCAGGCCGAGGAGCTCGGCGGCCCCGCCCGGACCGCTGACCTTTCCGCCGGCGCTGTCGAGCGCAGCCTCGATGCTGGCCTTGTCGCGGGCGCGCCGCGAGGATTCGGTCAGGATCGCGCCGGCTTGCGCCGATGCGGCGGCCGGCTGAGGCGGGCGCGCCCGCGCGCCGCCGGGCAGGTCGATGAAGAGCCGCCCATTGCGGGCGAGGATCGCGGCGCGCTCGATGACGTTCTGCAACTCGCGCACGTTCCCGGGCCAGTCATAGGCGCGCAGCCGCGCCATGTCGCCCTCGGTCAGGGTCAGCTCGTCGACCTTGAGCTTGCGTCCGGCGCCTTTGAGGAAATGCAGCGCCAGCAGCGGGATGTCCTCCTCGCGCTCGCGCAGGGGGGCGGCGAGGATCGGGAAGACGTCGAGCCGGAAATAGAGGTCTTCGCGGAAGCGGCCTTCGCCGACCTCGCGGCGCAGGTCCCGGTTGGTCGCCGCGATGATGCGGACATCGACATGGCGCGTGCGCTCCTCGCCGACCCGCTCGAACTGCCCCTCCTGCAGCACGCGCAGCAGCTTGCCCTGCAATTCGAGGGGAATCTCGCCGACCTCGTCGAGGAACAGCGTGCCGCCATGAGCCAGCTCGAACCGGCCGATCCGGTCGCGCAGCGCCCCGGTGAAGGCCCCCCGGACATGGCCGAAGAACTCGCTCTCGAAGAGCTCGCGCGGGATCGCGGCGCAGTTCACCCGGATCAGCGGCCGCGCCGCGCGCTCGCTCGCCTCGTGAATGGCGCTGGCGATCAGCTCCTTGCCCGCGCCGGATTCGCCGGTGATCAGCACCGCCGCATCGGTGCGCGCCACCAGCTCGACCTGGCTCAGAACCCTGCGGATCGCCGCCGAGCCGCCGATGATGCCGCGATGATTGCGCTCCAGGCGCATCTCCTCCTGGAGATAGGCGTTCTCGAGCTGGAGCCGCTCGCGCAGGCTGTCGACCTCGGCCAGTGCGGCGCGCAGCCGCTCATCGGCCTCGTGGCGCTGGCTGACGTCGCGGAAAATGATGACCGCGCCGACCAGCCGGCCGCGGTCGCGGATCGGCGTCGATGTGTATTCGACCCAGAAGCCCGAGCCGTCGCGGCGGTAGAACTTCTCGTTCTCGACATGATGCACCGCGCCGTCGCGGAAGGCGGCGTAGATCGGACATTCCTCATGGGGATAGGCGCTCCCGTCCGGCCGGTGGTGATGCACCATGGCGTGCATGTCGCGGCCCACCAGCTCGCCGGTTTCCCAACCCAGCATGGCCTCGGCGGCCGGGTTGACGAAGGTGGTCTTGCCCTCCGCGTTGACCCCGAAGATGCCCTCCCCGGCGGCGCGCAGGATCAGTTGGTTGCCGCGCTCGATATCCTGGAACAACCGCTCGCTGCGCAGCCATTCGGTCAGCCCGCCGCGCTGGTAGGCTTCCGCCTCGGCGTCGAGGTCGCGCTTGTGGCGATGGTCGAGGTCGTAGAGCGTCAGCAGCATCAGCAGCGCCGGCTCGCGCGAGAGCATGACGCCGGCGCATTCGACATGCGGCGGCCGGCCGCCATCCGGCTGCGCCGGAGTCAGGCCCCGCGTCCACCATGCGCCCTGGCTCAGGAC
>JAKFWE010000148.1 GCA_021732895.1 Allobosea sp.
TCGCTCGCGCAGATCCTCGGAGTAAGGTCGTGTCATTCCTGCCGGCCGCCTTCTCCCGGCAGACAGCTTGAATCACATCCCGACCGATTTGCGAATCCCGATTCCGCTGAAAATCAGCATGCTCTAGCCGTCTTCGCCGGCAAGCCGCCTCAGCGCGCGTTCCCGGCCGATCAGCGGCAGCAGCGCCGCCAGTTCGGGACCATGATCCAGCCCCGTCAGCGCCCGGCGCAACGGCATGAACAGCGCCCTGCCCTTGGCGCCCGTGGCGGCGGACACGGCCTGCGTCCAGGCTTTCCAGGTGGCGCCGTCGAAGGGCTCGGGCGGCAGGAGCCCGGCGGCGACGGCGGCGAATGCCGGATCGTCGATCGCCGGCGCAACCGGCCCGGAGACCACGCGCCGCCACTGGGCCGTATCGTCGAGCCGGCGCAGATTGCCCCGAACCGCCAGCCAGAACGGCTCGTCGGCGGCGATCCCGAGCGCAGCCAGCCGCCCGGCCACGGCGGAAAACGGCAGTTCGTGGAGCGTGCGCGCGCTCAGCGCCTCCAGCTCGTGCTCGTCGAATTTCGCCGGCGCGCGCGAGACATGCGACAGATCGACGAGGCCCGCCAGTTCGTCGAGGCTCGACACCGGGCGCACCGCCTCCGACGAGCCCACGAGCACCGCCAGCGCCGCCACCGCCAGCGCCTCGACGCCGCTTTCGCGCAGGCCCCGCAGCGAGAGATGCCCGAGCCGCTTCGACAGCCCCTCGCCGCTCGCCGTGGTGAGCAGGTTGACATGGCCGAAGGCCGGCGGCGCGGCGCCCAGAGCCTCGCAGATCTGGATGTGGACGGCGGTGTTGGTGACGTGATCCTCGCCGCGAATGACATGCGTGATCGCCATCTCGACGTCGTCGACCACCGAGGGAAGGTGATAGAGATAGCTGCCGTCCTCGCGGATCAGCACCTGGTCCGAGAGCGAGGCGCAATCGACATGAGCCTCGCCGCGCACGAGATCGCTCCAGGCGACGCTGCGCGGCTCGAGCAGGAAGCGCCAGTGCGGCTTCCGGCCCTGCGCCTCCAGCGCCGCGCGCTCCCCGGCGGTCAGTTTCAGCGCGGCGCGGTCATAGACCGGCGGCAGCCCGCGGGCGAGCTGGCGCTTGCGGCGGCGGTCGAGTTCGTCGGCGGTCTCGTAGCAGGGGTAGAGCCGGCCCGACGCGCGCAGGCGCGCGGCGGCCGCGTCATAGAACGCGATGCGAGCGGACTGGCTGACGACGAGGTCGGGCGCGATGCCGAGCCAGGCGAGATCCTCGGCGATGGCGGCGGCGAATTCAGGCGTCGATCGGTTCCGGTCGGTGTCGTCGAAGCGCAGCACGAAGCGCCCGCCGTGCCGGCGCGCGAAGAGGTAATTGAACAGCGCCGGGCGGGCGTTGCCGATATGGAGATAGCCGGTCGGCGACGGCGCGAAACGGACGGCGGGAGCAGGCATGGCCGGCTTATGGCGCGTTTGCGGAGGCGCGACAACCGCCTCAGAAATCGATGCTCTCCCCGCCCGCCTTGCCCACGCCCCTGACCAGCGCGGCATCCGGCGCATATGCCGGCTCGCCTGAATCCCGGAAGCGGTTGACGATCGGGTAGCGCCGGTCGCGGCCGAAATTCTTGTGCGTCACCTTGACGCCCGGCGCGGCCTGCCGGCGCTTGTATTCGGCGAGATAGAGCAGCCGCTCGACCTTCTTGACCGTCTCGACGTCGTGGCCGCGCGCGACGATGTCGTGCAGCCGCATCTCGTGCTCGATCAGGCAGGCCAGGATATCGTCGAGCACGTCATAGGGCGGCAGCGAATCCTGGTCCTTCTGGTTCTCGCGGAGTTCGGCCGTCGGCGGCTTGACGATGATGTTCTCGGGGATGACCTCCCCGTCGGGTCCGAGCGCGCCTTGCGGCTTCCAGCGGTTGCGCAGGGAGGAGAGGCGGAACACCTCGGTCTTGTAGAGGTCCTTGATCGGGTTGTAGCCGCCGTTCATGTCGCCATAGAGCGTGGCGTAGCCGCAGGACATCTCCGACTTGTTGCCGGTCGTCACCACCATCGGGCCGAACTTGTTGGAGATCGACATCAGGATCGTGCCGCGCACCCGGCTCTGCAGGTTCTCCTCGGTGACGCCGCGATTCGTGCCCCTGAAAAGATCGGCCAGCGCCGTCTCGAAACCCTCGACCGGTTCGGCGATCGGCACGATTTCGTAGCGCACGCCAAGCGCCTGCGCGCAGGCCTTCGCATCGTCGAGACTCTCCTGCGAGGTGAAGCGATAGGGCATCATCACGCAGCGGACCTTGTCGGCGCCCAAGGCGTCAACCGCGAGCGCGGCGCAGATCGCCGAATCGACGCCGCCGGACAGGCCGAGCACGACGCCGGGGAAGCCGTTCTTCGAGACATAGTCGCGCAGGCCCAGCAGGCAGGCGGCGTAATCCGCCTCGTCGCCGTCCTCGACCACGGCGATCGCGCCGGGTCCGCAGCGCCATTGCCCGCCCTCGCGGACCCAGTCGACGCAGACCAGCGCCTCGGCGAAGGCCGGCAACTGGCAGGCCAGCGACCTGTCGGCGTTCAGCACGAAGGAGGCGCCCTCGAAGACCAGCTCGTCCTGGCCGCCGACCTGGTTGAGATAGACCAGCGGCAGGCCGGCCTCGACGACGCGGGCGACGGCGACGTTCATGCGCTCGTCGGCGACGGCGCGGCGATAGGGCGAGCCGTTGGGAACGAGCAGGATCTCGCCACCGGTCTCGGCCAGGCACTCGACGACGTCGGGCCCCCAGATGTCCTCGCAGATCGGAAGGCCGAGCCGGATCGTCTCGCGGAAGACCACGGGCCCGGGCAGCGGGCCGGGCTCGAAGACGCGCTTCTCGTCGAAGACGCCGTAGTTCGGCAGATCGACCTTGAAGCGCACCGACTGGATCAGGCCGCCGTCGAGCAGCGCGTAGGCGTTGTAGAGCTTGCCGTCCTCGCGCCATGGCAGGCCGAGGAGCACGGCCGGGCCGCCATCGGCCGTCTCTCGCGCCAGCGCCTCGCAGGCCTTGCGACAGGCGTCCTGAAAGGCAGGCTTGAGCACGAGGTCCTCCGGCGGATAGGCCGACAGGAACAGCTCGGGCAGCATGACGAGATCGGCGCCGGCGCTCGCCGCCTGCGCGCGCGCGGCGCGCGCCTTGTCGGCGTTGCCGGCGACGTCGCCGAGGACCGGATTGAGCTGGGCGAGCGCCAGGCGGAAGGAGTTCGCGTTCATGGACGGGCTTTAGCGCGACGGCGCCGCGCCAGCAACGGCCGGACGCCCGGCGTCAATTGTCGCCGAAGGGCGAATCGGCCTTGCAGCGATAGCCGATGAAGCACGAGCGCGCATCACGGCTTTGAACCCAGGCCGGTTCGACGAACTCGCCGACCTGGCAGAAGCCGGGGTCGCGCACGAAGCGGTCATAGGTGTGGCCGCCCGTGCCGAGCACGACCGCGCCCCGCTGCGCCACCGCCAGACGGCTGGCGCCGCAGGTCATGTCGACGGTCGAGGGCCTCGACTGCGCGGCGGCCGCTCCCGCGATCAGCGCCAGCGCAATTGCAGGAATGAAAGGCTTCATCGCTTCCTCTCCAAAGGCCTCTCGACCGGCGCGGTCGGCCCGTCCGACGAAACGGCGTCGTCGCCATGAAGGTTCCCTCGCTCCCGCGCGACCAGGGACGACGATCTTAACCGGACATTAGGGTTAATCGGTCATGAATCCAGCCAGTCCGCGCCCCGGCGCCAAAGCGGCCGTTCGGAGACATCCCATGCGTAATCGCCCTGTTCTCGCGCTGAGTCGCCTCGCCCTGATCGCCTGCGCTCTGGCCTGCGCGCCCGCCGCCCTCGCCGCCGACTACCCCGTGCTGCGCGGCTCGCAGTTCGAGGATGCGCCCCCGCCGCGCGAAATCGAAAGCGCGTTCACCTGGAGCGGCTTTTACGCCGGCGGCGGCGTCGGCTATTCACGGACGCGATTCGAACCGGGCACGCTCGGGCTGCAGACCCAGGTCGCGAACCTCGACGCCTCGCTGCGGATCGCGCAGAATTACCGGCTCGGCTCCTCGCCGACCTTCCGGATCGGGAATGACAGCGGCGCGAGCTATGCCGGGTTCGCCGGATACAACATGGTGTTCGGCGACGCGATGCTGGGGCTCGAACTCGACTATACGAGGCTCAACCACGACTACCAGAGCTCGCCGCAGGCGGTTCAACTGATCTCGGTGTCGGGCGCCGGCCCGGTCGTCAACAGCTCGGTCGTCAGTTCCCAGAGGCTCGAAGACTACGCCTCGGCGCGGCTGCGCTTCGGCTATGCGTGGGGGCGGTTCATGCCGTTCGCCAGCCTGGGCGTCGCGGCGGGGCGCGGAACCAGCACGGTCGCGGTCGCGCCCGATGCGCTCGGCGGCTCGTTTTCGGTCCGGACCCGCAACAGCGCCATGTTCGGGCTCACCGGCGGCGTCGGCATAGACGCCGCCCTGGCCGACAACCTGTTCCTGCGCGCGGAATACCTCTTCACGCGCTTCGCGAGCTTCGAGGACACGGTCGTCGACATCAACAATGTCAGGATCGGCGCCGGCCTGAAATTCTGACCCGCGGCTCCACCGGTTCGACGACGAGGCCGGACCCCGGGTCCGGCCTCGTTTCGTTTCGGGCCGGCCCCTACTCGGCCGCCTCGACCTCGGGCCGCGCCCGGCCGGCGCGCTCGCGCTTGACCAGTTCGGCGACGAGGAAGGCCATCTCCAGCGCCTGCTCGGCGTTGAGGCGGGGGTCGCAGAAGGTGTGGTAGCGGTCGTTCAGGTCCGCGTCGGTCATGCCGCGCGCGCCGCCGGTGCACTCGGTGACGTTCTTGCCGGTCATCTCGAGATGCAGCCCGCCCGCATGCGTGCCTTCGGCCTGGTGGACGGCGAAGAAGTTCTTCACCTCGCTGAGGATCAGGTCGAAGGGGCGGGTCTTGTAGCCGCTGCCGGCCTTGACCGTGTTGCCGTGCATAGGATCGCACGACCAGACCACGTCGCGGCCCTCGCGCTTGGTGGCGCGCACCAGCGCGGGGAGATGGTAGAAGACCTTGTAGGCGCCGAAACGGCCGATCAGGGTCAGCCGGCCAGGCTGGTTCTGCGGATCGAGCGCATCGATCAGCTTCAGCAATCCATCGACCGTCATGGAAGGCCCGCATTTCAGGCCGACCGGATTCCGGATGCCGCGGAAGAATTCGACATGGGCATGGTCGAGCTGGCGCGTGCGGTCGCCGATCCAGACCATGTGGCCCGACGTGTCGTACCATTCGCCCGTCGTGGAATCGACGCGGGTCATCGCCTGCTCGTAGCCGAGCAGCAGCGCCTCGTGGCTGGTGTAGAAATCGGTGATCCGCATCTCGGGATGCGTCTCGGGATCGATGCCGATGGCGCGCATGAAATCGAGCGTCTCGGTGATGCGCTCGGCCACGGCGTTGTAGCGGCTCGAGGCCGGCGCGTCCTTGACGAAACCGAGCATCCAGCGATGGGCGTTGTCCAGATTGGCGTAGCCGCCGGTGGCGAAGGCGCGGATCAGGTTCAGCGTCGCGGCCGACTGGCGATAGGCCTCGATCTGGCGGCGCGGATCGGGGATACGCGCCTGCTCCGTGAATTCGATGTCGTTGACGATGTCGCCGCGATAGCTCGGCAGCTCGACGCCGTCGAGCGTTTCCGTCGGAGCCGATCGCGGCTTGGCGAACTGGCCGGCGACGCGGCCGACCTTCACCACCGGCGAGCCGCCGGCGAAAGTCAGCACCACCGCCATCTGCAGGAAGAGCCGGAAGAAATCGCGGATGTTGTCGGCCGAATGCTCGGCGAAGCTCTCGGCGCAGTCGCCGCCTTGCAGCAGAAAGGCCTCGCCGGCGGCGACCTTGCTCAACGCCCGCTTGAGCTTGCGCGCCTCGCCCGCAAAAACCAGCGGCGGAAAACCGGCGAGTTGCTGCTCGACGGCCTTCAGGGCGGCCTGATCCGGATAATCCGGCATCTGCTGCACGGGCTTCTGCCGCCAGCTCTCGGGCGTCCAGCGCTCGGACATAATCGTCTGCTCCTGCTTCCTGGCGCGCCGAAGCCGACCGGATTTCAGCGCGAAGGCGGGCCTATACACAAAAGGCGGCGCGATGGCCACCGGGGCGCGGCTGCGCCGAAGGCCGGCCATGGCGGGCATCGATCCTGAAACCGCGAATCGCCGCAAGGGGATCGCGGCGCCGGCTCAGTTTTCGATTCCGCCCGTTGCAATCGCGATTCAACGCCATGAACCGGCGCTTCAGGCGCCTGACATCTTGGATCGGCCGATGCCGCGAGCGCGACGCGAAACAGAAGCGCGCGCCGTCGTCAGCTCCGGCGCGCGGTCCGCATGGTCACGAGTTCCTCGGCGGCGCTGGGATGCAGCGCGATCGTCCGGTCGAAATCGGCCTTGGTCGCGCCCATCGTCACGGCGATCGCGACGGCCTGGATGATCTCGCCGGAATCGTGGCCGAGGATGTGGACGCCGAGCACCCGGTCGGTCTTCGCATCGACCACGAGCTTCATGTAGACGCGCTCGGCCCGCCCCGAGATCGTCGCCTTCATAGGCCGGAAGCCGGACTCGAAGATGCGAAGCTCATGACCGGCGGCGAGCGCCTGCTGCTCGCCCAGGCCGACCGTGCCGATCTCCGGCGTCGTGAACACGGCCGAGGCGACGATGCGATGATCCATGCGCCAGGGCTTGCCGCCGAACACCGAGTCGGCGAAGGCATGGCCCTCGCGGATCGCGACCGGGGTGAGGTTGACCCGGTTGGTGACGTCGCCCACGGCGTGGATCGACGGAACGCTCGAGGCCGAGTCGCCATCGACGACGATCTCGCCCGCCCTGCCCATCTCGACGCCGGCCTCGGCCAGCCCGAGCCCTGCCGTGTTGGGCTTGCGGCCGGTCGCGACCAGCACGACCTCGGCGTCGACCGGCGCACCGCTCGAGCAGTGGGCGCGCCGCGCGCCGTCGGGCAGGAGTTCGATCCGGTCGACCGTGCAGCCGAGGCGCAGCGCGATGCCGGCATGCTCCAGCGCCTCGCGCAGCCGGACCCGGATATCCTCGTCGAAGCCGCGCAGCACGTTGTCGCCGCGATGCAACACGGTCACGGCGACGCCGAGTCTCGCGAAGACGCAGGCGAATTCCAGCGCGATGTAGCCGCCGCCGATGATCAGCATCCGCCGGGGCAGGCCCGGCAGATGGAAGACCTCGTTGGAGGAGATCGCGAGTTCGCCGCCGGGGATCGGCGGCTCGAAGGCCGGCCAGCCGCCGGTCGCGACGAGGATGTGGCGGGCGCGCACCGCCTCGCCGGTTCTCGCGAGCCTGACCGTGTGCGCATCCTCGACCGTGGCGCGCTCCTCGCGGATGGCGACGCCGGCGGCGTCCAGGCCCTTGCGGTAGAGCCCCGACAGCCGCGTCACCTCGCCGGCGACGGCGTCCCGCAGGGTCGGCCAGTCGAAGGCCGGCGCCGGCGCGCTCCAGCCGAAGCCGGCCGCGTCCTCGAAATCCTCGGCGAACCGGCTGGCGTAGACGAACAGCTTCTTCGGCACGCAGCCCCTGATGACGCAGGTGCCGCCGATCCGGTCCTCCTCCGCGATCATCACGCGCGCGCCATGGCCGGCCGCGATGCGCGCGGCGCGGGTTCCGCCCGAGCCCGCGCCAATGACGAACAGATCGACGTCGAAGTCAGGCATGACGATTTCCTTGAGCGTCGCGGCCGCACCAGAACCAGACGACCGCCGCCGCGAGCGCCGCGATCCACCAGCCCTGCCAGGCGCCGTGGGCCACGGACGCGACGGAGAACGCGCCGGCGAACAGGGCCAGCATCGGCGCCCGCCGCGCCGGCGGCGAACGCGACAGGCGCGCCAGCAGGAGCAAACCGGCCGCCGAAAGACAAGCCGCCCCGACGAACCCGGTTTCGACCCAGGCCTGCAGCGGCATGCTATGCGGGTGGCCGACGGCCAGCAGCCAGCGCCGTTCGGGAGCGACCCTTTCCGCGACCGGATGATCCTGAAGCGTCGCCGCCGACCCGAAGCCCGATCCGATGAACGGCCGCGCGCGCGCCGCCTCTCCAAAGGCCAGCCAGATATCGACGCGGTCGCGGGTATGGGCGTCGGCGGCGCGCTCGTGCACCGAAGCCGGAATGGCGGAGTCCGCGACGAGGCCGATCATCGGCGCCAGCGCCATGGTCGCGGCGAAGCCGAAAGCGACGGCCCAAAGCGCGAGGCGCGGCATGACGGCGGCGGCGGCGAAGGCGAGGCCGGCGATGACGAGACCGAACTTGGCGGCCTCGCTTTCGGAGCCGGACACCAGCACCGGCAGCGGCGCCATCGCAAGCGTGGCGAGCAGGCGATGCGCCACCCGCTTGTCCGGCCGCGTCCAGAGAGCGTGGGCGACCGGGATCGACAGGAACACGCAGGTCAGCGCCGGCCGGTTGAAGGCGAAGCTCATGGGAACCTCGAGGCCGAGCCCGGCGCGCAGCGCAAAGCCGGTCTTCAGCTCGAAAAGCATCAGCAGCGCAGCCGCGGCAAGGCAGAGCGCCGCGGCCCGCCAATGCGCCGCGCGCGGCCGAAACGCATCGCTCGCGACGAGAACGGCCCCGCAAAGCGCCGGAAAGGCCAGTTCGGCCCACATCGCGAACCCGGCGGCGGGGCGATGGCTCCAGGCCAGAGACGCCAGCGACCAGAGCAGGAAGCCGATCACCGCGACGCCGATCGGATCGCGCGCGACGTCGCGGAGCCTGCCTGCGACGCGCGCTCCCTGCCCGCCCGACAGGGCGGAGACCAGGAACCCCGCCGCCGCCAGCCCCAGCACGAGCGGCGCGGAGCGGTTGGCCAGCCACATCGCCAGAGGCAGGGCGATCAGCGCCACGTCGCCGGCGGCGGCGTAGCGGGCGCCGGCGAGGGCTCTCCGGCTGCCGGCGGCGGGGATGGCGGAATCCGAATTCATGCGCAGCGCTTACGCGATCGGCTCAGGGCCGCCTAGAGCCGCGCTCCAGAAAGTGAGCCCGTGCTTCGCGGCGGCGGCGGACATCGCGGGGGCAGGCGGCCGGCCCGGCCGGGGTGACGAAAGCGCTTGACTTGCGTCGATGCAATCGGGCGCTATCGCTCACGAATGCGTCAGGCCGCGACGGCCCGACGCCAAGAAGACGCAACGCGCGTTGCGCAAGCGGAGGACGACAATGCTCAAATCCATTCTGATGCGCGGCGCCGTGACGGCGCTGGCCTGCGCCGGGCTGACATCGGTCGCCTTCGCCCAGCTCGAACTGAAGATCATGGCGCCGGCGGCGCCCGGCGGCGGCTGGGACGGCACGGCGCGCTCGATGCAGCAGGCGCTGACCGCCTCTGGCGTCGCCAAGAGCGTGCAGGTCGCCAACGTGCCCGGCGCCGGCGGCACGATCGGCCTGGCGCAACTGATCAACAGCGGCAAGGGCGACGGCTCGCAGCTGATGGTCAACGGCTTCGTCATGGTCGGCGCGATCCTGCTCAACAAGTCGCCGGTCAATCTCGGCCAGGTCACGCCGATCGCGCGGTTGACCGCCGAGGCGCTGGTCGTGGTCGTGCCGGAGAATTCGCCGATCAAGACCGCCAAGGACCTCGCCGACCGGGTCAAGGCGGACCCCGCCAAGGTGACCTGGGCCGGCGGCTCGGCCGGCGGCGCCGACCATATCCTGGCCGCGCTCTTCGCCGGAACCGTGGGAGCGGACGCCAGCAAGATCAACTACATCCCGTTCTCGGGCGGCGGCGAGGCGCTGGCCGCGATGCTGGGCGGGCGCGTCACGGCCGGCGTCTCCGGCTATGGCGAGTTCGAGGGCCAGATCAAGGCCGGCAAGCTGCGCGTCATCGGCGTCACCGCGTCCAAGCGCCTGGCCAACGCGCCCGACGCGCCGACCTTCAAGGAGCAGGGCGTCGATCTCGAGCTCCTGAACTGGCGTTCGGTCGTCGCGCCTCCCGGCCTCACGGCCGAGCAGCGCAAGACGCTCGGCGACGCCATGGACAAGATGGTGAAGTCGAAGGAATGGGCCGAAATCCTCAAGGCCCGCGGCTGGGACGACGCCTATCTGGCCAGCGCCGAGTTCGAGACCTTCCTGAAGGCCGAGAACACGCGCGTCGAAAAAGTCATGAAGGACGTCGGCCTGGTGAAGTGACAAGCAGGCCGATGGCGAACGGCGCGGCGGCGGGGGTCTGCGCCTCGGCGGCTTCGAACCGTCCGATCGTCGGCCCGCCCTGCGCCGTTCTTCCTGACCGGGACCCGACATGACCCGAGCAAGCCCGACGCGGGCGATCGACCGCCCCGCTCTCGTCGTCGCAGCGCTGCTGCTGGGGACTGCGGCGCTCGTCGCCTGGGACGCCTCGACACAGACGATCACCTCGAATTACGGCGTCGGGCCGACCGCGATGCCCTATGTCGTCTGCGTCGGCCTGCTGCTGTTGGGCCTGGGCCATCTGATCGTGGCCTTCCGGGACGGCATCCCGAAGCCGGAGGCGGCCGACAACGGCGCGATCGCGTGGATCGTCGGCGGTCTCGCGGGGCTTCTCGCCTGCATCGCGCTGGGCGGCGGCTTCATCCTCGCCATGGCGATCGTCTTCGCCTGTACGGCGCGCGGCTTCGGGCGGCGCGCCCTGGCCGCCGACGCGGCCATTGGCCTCGTGCTCGGCGTCGCCATCTTCCTGATGTTCTCCCGGCTGCTGACGC
>JAKFWE010000047.1 GCA_021732895.1 Allobosea sp.
ACATAGGGGCCGCTGCTTTGCGGATCGCGCCCGCCGCGCGCGACGGCGAGGCCGACGACGCCCGGCCGTCCCGCGACCTTGTCCTCGAGCCGATCGACCGGGCGCCCGGTGAAGGCGATCTTCGCCGCGCCCTCGACCACCGGAAGCGCCCGCCGGCCCGCGCCCTCGCCCGAGACGCGCACCCCGACGAGGCGCGGCACATAGACGGCGCCGCCCTTGCCGAAGGAGTCCCAGACGCCGGTCGAGACGATCTGCGCGCCGCAGCGCCCGTGGCTGCGCTCGCAGAGCGCGCGCGAGGCGTAGCGCGGCGCCTTCTGCTCGTATTCGGCCCTCGCATTGCGATACGCGAACTCGCATTGCTCCGGCGTCAGCCGCCCGGCCGCGATGCATTCGTCACGGCGCTCATAGACCCCCGCGACGCCCTGAGCCGCCAGACCGGCCGGCGCGGCCAGCCAGAACGCCGGGGCGAGCGCGACGAGACGCAGGATCGACGAAGCGAACGTGGCGATCAAAGGCATCGCGACAGCATATCCGGAAATGTGGCCTCAGAGCAGCGAACGCCGCGACGCCGCCAGATCGCGCGTCGAACCATAGTCGATCTTGCCGTTGCCGAGCACCGGGATGGCGCCCGTCACCAGAATGGCGCGCGGCACCCAGAGCTCCGGGAAGCCCTGCGCTTTGGCGACCTCCTGCAGGGCGGCGCGATCGGCGGCCGGGTTTTCGGTGACGAGCACGAGCTGCTCGCCCTTGCGCGGATCGGGCAGCGAGACGACGACGTGGTTGTGGCCGGGCCAGAGGCCGGCGACCATGGATTCGACCGCCGCCAGCGAAACCATCTCGCCGCCGAGCTTGGCGAAGCGCTTGGCCCGGCCCTTGATCGTGACGAAGCCGTCGTCGAGGGCCACGATGTCGCCCGTATCGTGCCAGCCATCCTCGGGCGGCGCGATGCGGCCGGGATGGTCGAAGCTGAGATAGCCGGCCATGACGTTGGGTCCGCGCACGCACAGCTTGCCGCCCTCGTTGATGCCCTCGACCGGATCGAGCCGCGCCTCGATGCCCGGCAGCAGCCGCCCGACGCTGCCGGCCCGAGTCGCAACCGGCGTATTGCAGGCCAGCACCGGCGAGCATTCGGTGCAGCCATAGCCTTCCAGGATCGTGGTCCCGTAAGGCTCCCACATCCGCCGCGTCTCGGGCTTGACCCGCTCGGCCCCGGCGACGACGTAGCGCACGCTCTTCAGGTCGTCGGGATCGGCGGCGCGGGCATAGCCCTGGAGGAAGGTGTCGGTGGCGAACAGGAAGGTGCAGCCGGTCTCGCCGATCAGCTTGGGCACCTGCTTGTAGTGCAGCGGGCTGGGATAGAGCACGACCTTCATGCCGTGCAGCAGCGGCATCAGCAGCCCCGCCGTTAGACCGAAGGAATGGAACGCCGGCAGCGGGTTCATGACGATGTCGCGCTCCGACAGGAAGCCCGCGGCGAGCGCGAAGATCTGCCGGGCGTTGGAGACGAGATTGGCGTGGGTCAGCACCACGCCCTTGGGCCTGCCCTCGGTGCCGGAGGTGAACAGCACCACGGCCGGATCGTCCGGCGCGGCGGCATGGGGCCGATGCGCCAGCCCCGGCGCGAGGCTGGCGAGCGCCCCCAGCGCCTTGTCGAGGCTGGTGATCGACTTGCGGACGTCTTCCAGGAAGATTACCCGCCTGCCCTCGCCCAGCGCCGCGAGCTCATCGTCGAGCTTGGCCTGATCGACGAAGCGGCGCGAGGTCACGATCGTCTTCAGCTCCGCCAGGTCGCCGGCGGCGCGCAGGTTCTTGACGCCGGCCGTGAAGTTCAGCAGCGCCGGCACCCGCCCGAAGGCGGTCAGCCCGAACAGCGTCACCGCCATGCCCTGCACGTTGGGAAGCAGCAAGCCGACGCGCTCGCGCGCCTGCGTCAGCGCCGCGAGCTTCCGCCCCAGCACCAGCGCTCCGAGCACGAGGCGGCCGAAGCTGATCGGCTGGCGCTCGGCGTCCTCCAGCGCGATGCGGGCCTTGCCGTGGCGGGCGGTGGCCTTGAGCAGGGCTGAAAACAGCGTGACGCGCGCGGCGGCGGCGTCGAAATGCGGTGTGTTCGTCTCGGCGTCGGCCATGTTTGGCTCGGCTCCCGGTTGGGGTTTCCTCTTGCACCAACCTAAGCCTCGATCGCGGCGATGCAATGAAACGCCGGCGCGCTCAGCCGAATGCGCCGATCTCATGCTGGATCGCGCCGGAAATCTCGCGCATCAGGGCGAAGTTCTCCCGCATCGGCGCGAACACCTCGCGATGCAGCGCCTGATAGGCGCCGCCCTCGCGCGGGCCCGGAGGTTCGCCGAAATCGAGCCCGGCGGTGGGATCCGGCGCCAGCGGGAAAATCTCGCCGAGCGAAGCGAGCGAGGCGGGAATATCGAGACGCAGGATGCGTTCGAGCAGCGCCTCGCGGGTCATGCCGGCATGCGGCCTGAAATCGGGAATATGCGTCGCCAGGAACCAGATCCGGTGCAGGACGGCCAGCCTGAGCGCATGCAGGCAGACCAGCCGCACCGGCATGTCCGGCGTCTCCTCCGTCACCGCGCCGAGTTTCAGCCGGTCGGACGACAGGCGCCAGAACAGCTTGCGCAGGTCGGGCGCGAGATCGAGCCGCGCCAGCGCCTCGGCGACGCCGAGAAGCTCATCGCGCCGGCCCGGGCTGCGGGTGCGCCGCGCCCGGTCGAACCAGCTGCCGGGATCGAGCGTGTCGAGATAGGCGCGCAGCACGTCGAGGTCGCTGTGCCCCATCGCGTGCTCGGCGAGCCTGATCGCGCGGGCGAAGCGCCCGGAACGCTGGCGCATCTGGCGGTAGAGATCGGGCGAGCGCGCCGCCGCATGGCCGATGCCGTGGATGCTGTTGGCGAGCCAGCCGAGCTGATGGAGGATGGCGTTGTTGGGGATGGCGCGCAGTTCGCGGGGATGGCGGATCCGGTTTGGCCCGCCGGCGTCGCTTTGCCGCGCCGCCGGCCTCGAGCCGGTCTTGTCGAGCAGCGCGGGGCCGAACGTCCCGATCAGCGCGGCGTATCCTGGATCGTCGATCAGCGCGGTCATCTCCTCGCGCACGGTCTGGAAGAACTCCGAGGCGAAATCCGGCTCGTCGTAGATCGGGTCGGGCTCGGGCGCGTCCTCGCCGAAGACGGCTTCCGCGATGCGCCCGACGGTCGCCGCCGCCAGTTCGGGCGAGCCGAACAGCAGGTAGCCGTCGCTGCCCTGGAAGCTGGTCTCGCGCACCACGGCGACGCCGGCCTGCCGGAAGGCGCGCCGCGCGAAGGCGGGATCGAGATAGGCCAGCCGGTCCGCAAGGCTTTCGGGATGCGCGCCGCGCCCGGCGGACTCGCCATGGGTGTCGAAGATGACGAGTTCGACGTCGGCGAGGTCATGGCGCGCCAGCAGTTCGGCGATGCGGATGCGCAGCCGCTCGATCCAGAAGGAGGCGGCGATCTGGCCGATGTAGCGGCCGGAATCGGAATAGCCGAACTGCACGCAGAAGCGCCCGATCCGGCGCAGGTAGTCGCGGAAATGGGCGCTGCGCAGTGCTTCGTCGATGATGCGCGGCCCCTGCTCCAGCGCATCGGCCGTCTCGAAGAGGGGCGAGATCTCCAGCTTCCCGTCGATGCCGAAGCGTTTCGCCAGATAGAGCGCGCTGAGCAGCGTGTAGCCGGTCTCGGTCTCGGCGATGAGGAAGCGGACCGGGCGCGTGCCGTCGAGGTGCTTCACGATCTGCGCGATCGTCATCATCATCCGCGCCGCCGAGGCGCGCTCGGCCGCAAGTGCGCCGAAATCGACCGGGATGGCCTCGACCTTCGCCAGCGCCGCATTGGCGGCGGCGAGGAAGGCGCGCCGCTGCGCCGGCAGGCTCGGATCCTCCTCGAGACGGATGACGCCCCGCATGGCGTTGTGGAGCTGCGAGGCGTTGAGCCGGAAATGCGGCAGCGCGATCGAGACGCCGTGCGCCGCGCAGCCGGCCCGGATCAGGCAAAGCTGCAAGGCGACGGCGTCGTCGGGCGCGGCCGCGATCGCCGCGTCGAGCGCCGCGATCAGCCCCGACGCCTCCGGCAGGGCCGCTTCGCGCTCGCCGACAAGGGCCAGCGAGAAGGCCTGCAAGGCCTCCAGCGATGGTTGCGTGGCGATCGCCGGGGCGAGCGCGAGCTGGCGCTCAACGGCCGCCAACGCCTGCGAAACCAGCATGCGCACCGCATCGGCCGCCGGCGCCGCCGGCAGCTTCTCCAGGATGCGGACGAACTGGCCGCGCTTCGACTCGAGCCGGTAGCGCAGCGTGTCCCACCAGCCGATATCAGTGCGGCCATCCGTGTAGCAGCCGACCAAAGAGGCGAGGATGAGCGGGCGTGGCGACAGCTCGCGCCAGCGCGACGGCCAGCGCTCGCGCGCCTCGCCGAGCAGGGCCGCGTTGAGCCGGTCGAGCGCGTCGCGCGCGTGGCGAACCGAAAAGCGCGCCTGCTCGAACTCGTCCTGAAGCGTGATCGCGCCGTCGGGCCGGAACGACAGGCTCTCCGCCGCCAAGGCCTCGCGCGCCCAGGCGACGCCGGAGGCGGCCGCGGCCAGCGCATGAGCGAGGCCGCGGCCCATGCCGAAGGTCGGATGCGCGGTGAAGACGGCGGCAAAGCGCGGCTGCTGCACCGCATCGGCGAAGCGGGCGAAGGAGGCGTCCGCCGTCAGGCTCTGCTCGACGAGCCGGCGGGCCACGACCAGCAGCGCCGCGTCCGGGTCGGGCGTGAGCCCGACATAGCGCGCCGTGCGCGAGGCGCGGGCGGCGAGCGCCTCGCCGCCGAAGCGGCGAACCAGCGCAAGCAGACCGTCGGCCGCGATCTCGCCGCGATCGAGGCGCCGCGTCAGCCACAGTGCGACCCGCAGCACCGGATTGCCGAACGGGTCCGTCGGCGCATCCCGCCGCGCCTCGCGGATCGCGGCCTCGAGTTCGGCCGCCAGGGTCTCGGAACCGATTGTCGCCGCGCTCATGCCCATCACCGCCGAACTGTTCCGGAATCCGGCATAGGCAAGTTTCGGACCCTCACCGCCCTCAGGGCCGCTTGGGAATCTCCAGCCCGCGCTGCACGGCTGGACGCGCCAGGATCCGGTCGAGCCAGGCCGGCACGCGCTTCAGGCTGGCGTAATCGACGAGGTCGCCGGCGGCGTAGAAGCTGTTGAGATTGCGCACCCAGCCGACCAGAGCGATGTCGGCGATGGTGTAGGCGTCGCCCATGATGAAGTCGCGCCCCTCCAGTCGCGTTTCGAGCACGCCGAGCAGGCGCTTGCTCTCGGCGGCGTAGCGGTCGCGCGGGCGCTTGTCCTCGTAGTCCTTGCCGGCGAATTTGTGGAAGAAGCCGAGCTGGCCGAATATCGGACCGACCGAGGCCATCTGGAACATCACCCACTGGATGGTCTCGTAGCGCTCCGCCGGCTCCCTCGACATCAGCCTGCCGGTCTTCTCGGCGAGGTAGACCAGGATCGCGCCCGATTCCCAGAGGCCCAGCGGCTTTCCACCCGGCCCGTCGGGATCGATGATCGCCGGAATCTTGCCGTTGGGATTGAGCGACAGGAACTCCGGACCCCAGGTCTCGTTCTGGCCGATATTGATCGCATGCGCCTCGTAAGGCAGACCGAGTTCCTCGAGCGCGATCGAAACCTTGACCCCGTTCGGCGTCGGCAGCGAATAGAGCTGGATGCGGTCGGGATGCTGCGCCGGCCAGCGCCGGGTGATCGGAAAGGCGGAGAGATCGGTCATCTGGAAACCTCTTGAAGAGCGCGCCACGCCCGCATGGACGTCGTCGTCCTCGACCTAAGCGCCATCCGAACCGGTGCAAGCCCGGCCGATGCAAGCGGCCCCCTGCATCAGGGCATGACCGCTGCGCCCGGCGGCGCTATCCCCTATGGTCCTTGGCGATCGGCTCGACATAGGACAGCCCCATGTCCCATGGGAAGTAGATCCAGGTGTCCTGGCTGACCTCGGTGACGAAGGTGTCGACCATCGGCACGCCGGCCGGCTTGGCGTAGACCGTGGCGAAATGGGCGTTGGGCAGCATCTCGCGCACGATGCGGGCGGTCTTGCCGGTGTCGGTGAGGTCGTCCACGACGAGCACGCCCTTGCCGCTGCCGTCGCCGATCGCCCGGATCGAGGGCGCGACGTCCTTGAGTACCTTCAGCTCGGACTGGTTCCTGTAGTCGTGATAGCTCGCGATGCAGACCGTCTCGATCAGGCGCAGGCCCAGCTCCCGGCAGATGATCGCGGCCGGCACCAGCCCGCCGCGCGTGATCGTCACCATCGCCTCGAACGGCCCGGCATCCGAAAGCCGCCAGGCGAGCGCGCGCGCGTCGCGATGGAACTGGTCCCACGAAACCGGGAAGGCCTTGGTGGTGGACGGTTCGGCCATTGCGGGGCTCCGGGCTCAATCAGGCCGCGCGCTCGCCGCCATCCCGTCTTCCGAAGCCCATCGACGGCGCGCTGACAAGAGGTCGGCGCGCCTTCATCCCCAGATGCTCCGCGGATCGAGGCGCTGTCGCCGTCTTCTCAGAATTCCGACCAGCCCTGCGCGCCGCCGCCGGCCACGCGCCTCGGCCGGATGGCCGGGACCGCCGGTCGCGGCTGCGCGGCAGGCTGCCGCCGCGCCTCCTGCGCCGCTGGCGCCGGAAAGCCGGACGTTTCGGCGAGCCTGAAGGAACCGACCATCGCGCTGAGCTCGTCGGTGTCGCGGCGCAGGTCGCTGGCGACCTTGGCGCTCTCGTCGGCGAGAAGCGAGTTCTGCTGCGTCATCTCGTCCATGTGGGCGACGGTGCGGGCCATTTCGTCGATGCCGTTCGCCTGTTCGAGGCTGGCCTGCGAGATTTCGTTGACGGTGGATTCGACCCGCGAGGCGGCCGATACGATGTCGCGCAAGGTCGCGCCGGCTTCCTTGACCAGCTTGACGCCAGACTGGATCTGCTCCGTCGAGTTCGCGATCAGCGATTTGACGCCGTTGGCGGATTCGCTGCAGCGCGCCGCCAGCGCCCGGACCTCGGACGCCACGACGGCGAAGCCGCGGCCGGCGTCACCGGCGCGCGCCGCCTCGACGGCGGCGTTCAGGGCGAGAAGATTGGTCTGGAAGGCGATCTCGTCGATCATCGCGATGATCTCGGAAATGCTGGACGAGGCTTTCTCGATGCGCTCCATCGCGCCGACCGCCTCCGAGACGATCTCGCCGCCGCGCGTGGCGACGCGGCTCGCCTCCTGCCCGAGTTCGACGGCGGCGCGGGAATTGCCGGCGCTGTGCTTCACCGAGGCCGCCAGCTCCTCCGTCGTCGCCGCGGTCTCCTGCAGGCTTGAGGCGTTGGCCTCGGTGCGCTCCGCGAGCTGCGCGGAATCCGACGATATTCGTCCCGAGGCAGCGTCGATCCGACCGGAAACATCGCGCACCGCGCCGATGACGTCGGCCATCGTCGCGATCAGATCGTTGACGCCGCCGCAGAGCTCGGCGACCTCGCCCGTCTTGCCGTCCAGCGGGATGCGCCCTGTCAGGTCGCGGCTCTTGGCCAGCCCGATCACCTCGCCGGTCTCGCGCACGGCCTGTTCCAGCTGCCGGCCCTTGAACGACGCGGTGATGTCGGTTGCGAATTTCACGACCTTGTAGGCCTTGCCCTTGGCGTCCATGATCGGGTTGTAGCTCGCCTGGATCCAGACCTCGCGGCCGCCCTTGGCGATCCTGCGATACTGCGCGGCCTCGTATTCGCCTCGGCCGAGCCGCTGCCAGAACTGCTGGTAGGCGGCGGATTCGCGCTCCGCCGGATCGACGAAGAGACGGTGGTGCGCGCCCACGACCTCGACCAGGGAATAGCCCATCACGGCGAGAAAATTCTCGTTGGCGTGGAGGACCTTGCCGGTCAGATCGAACTCGATCACGGCCTGCGCCTTGCTGATCGCGGCCTGCTGGCCCTCGAGATCGGCCAGGCGGTTCTTTTGTTCGGTGATGTCGGTGGCGAACTTGATCACGCCGACGGGCTTTCCGCCGCGGCCGAGGATTGGATTGTAGCTCGCCTGGATCCAGACCTCGCGGCCGCTTTTGGCGACGCGCAGATACTGGCCGGTCGAGAACTCGCCGCGCGCGAGATCGACCCAGAACTGCTTGTAGGCGGCGGAGTCCCGCTCTTCCGGCGAAACGAACATGCTGTGATGCCGGCCCTTGATCTCGGCCAGCGAGTAGCCCAGCGTCGCGAGGAAATTCTCGTTCGCCTCCAGAACCTTGCCGGCCAGATCGAACTCGATCACGGCCTGCGAGCGGTTGATCGCGGCCAGTTGGCCGGCTCCGCGGCCCTGCGACCGGAAAACTGACAAGAGCGGCATGCTTGGCCTCCATCCTGTAGGGCGGCGGCCAATCCATCTGGCCGGGCCACGACGCTCGCCATCGCTTCCCCGAAGCGTCATGGCGTCTGGCGAGCGACCGGGCAGGCCCCCCGACACGACGGAGGTTGCCGTATTAACGTTGACAATTCGTTTACATCAACAATCTTCAAGCGTATTCACTTCAGTATTTATAATATTGGATTTATGTCGCCGGCAAAGTAGCAATGCAACGACGTTGCAAATAAAACAGGTCGATGAGATGAATATTTTTTAGTCAAACAATTCGCGCTTTCCTTTGACCCATCACGGCGTCATCACAGATTCGCGAGCCGTGCCCGCTCCGCCGTCAGCATATCCTTCACCGCGTCCATCGCGCGCTTCAGTTTCTCAGCGTCACGTGAGCGCACGACGACGTTGGTGTCCGGCCCGGTCTCGGACCAGAACGGATAGGAGCCGATCGACGCGTCGGGGTGCGCCCTGGCGACGGCGCCGAGAGCAGTGCCGATGTCGCCCTCCCTCAGCCCGGCGCGCACGCTGTCCGAGAGTATCCTGACGCCGGTCTCCAGCGACGGCGCGACGGCGTCGAGCATCGCCTGCATAATCGAGGGCACGCCGGCCATCACCATGACGTTGCCGAGCTTGAAGCCCGGCGCCTTCGAGACGGAATTGGCGATCAGATCGGCGCCGGCGGGAATGCGCGCCATCCGCATCCGCGCCTCGTTGAGCTGCTCGGCCGGAAACCGTTCCGACAGCATCGCCACCGCCCGCGGGTCGTGGTCGATCGTCACGCCGAAGGCCGCCGCCACGGCGTCGGCGGTGATGTCGTCATGGGTTGGGCCGATGCCGCCGGTGGTGAAGACATAGGCGTAACGCGCGCGCAGCGCGTTCAGCGCCGCGACGATTTCGTCCATCAGGTCGGGCACGATCCGGACCTCGCGCAACTCGATCCCGATATTGGTGAGATATTCGGCGATGTAGCCGATGTTCTTGTCCTTGGTCCGGCCCGACAGGATTTCGTCGCCGATCACCAGGATCGCGGCCGTGACCGGGAGTGGCTCGGGAGCGGTGGCGCTGGCGGTCATGATCGGTTCCTCGGGTCGGCCGGCGACGCGCCTGATCGCCCCATGCAGGGCCCGCCGCGTGCGCGGTCGGCGGCGACGTCCGCCGGAGCCGGATGTCGGATTCGCACAGCTAGAGCTTCGGCGCGGCCGGCTCAAGCCTCGGTGGCGTGGCGCTCGAAAACCAGGTTGAGCCGCGTCTGCGCCAGCAGCCTGTAGCCGCGCTGGGCCAGCAGCACGGTCAGGTCCGTCTGCCAGCGCGCCCGCGAATCCTCGATGATCACCAGATTCGGCCACAGCGTCTCGGGCGCGTCGCGCAGGAACGGCTCGAGGATCAGGTCCTCCGCGCCCTCGACATCGAGCTTGATCGCGTCCAGCCGCTGGTAACCCTCGCTCTCGACCAGCGCGAGCAGCGTCGTCGCCGGCACCTTCACCGTGCTGCCGACGCTGGAGCGCAGGATTCGCACGCTCGATTCGCCGCGATTGGTGGGGTCGAGGAAGAGCGTCAGTTCGCCCGGCTTGTCGGCGAGCGCGCAGGCCACGGCCTTGACCGTGCCGAACGGGTTGCTGGCGATGTTGTAGGCCAGCCTGGCGAACACCTCCGGCTGCGGCTCGACCGCGAGGATGCGCGCCCCGGCCCCAGCGCGGGAGGCCACGAACAGCGAATACGCCCCGATATTGGCCCCGATGTCGATGAAGTGGAAGCCGCTCCTGATGCGCGCGGCGAGCAGGCCGAGTTCGCGCGCGTCGAAATACTGCGGCGTGAACAGCACCCGCTTCTCGCAGACATTGCCGTCGGGATAGAGCCGCATCCTGGCGCCGAGCGCCTCGATGTCGACGGGCCGGCCGTCGAGCCGGTTGAGGCCGAGCCGGCGCAGCGCATAGGCCAGTTTTCGTCCGAGGAAACTGTCGGGCGCCCGGCGCGTCCACGCGATGATGCGGGCGACGAGGCCCTGCGGGGCGAACGCGCCGAAGGGCTGGTCCTCGGTTGTCTGATCGGTCGTGGCCATGGCGCGCCTGATACACCCAGGCGGGCGGGGACGCCAGCATGGTCGAGTGAGCCGCCCCCCCCTGCCAGGCCAGACGCATGAATAACGCATTATGGGCTTGAGACGCGCCACCGCCGCAGTAACATTGGACGCATGACTTACGAAGAGAATCCTGGACGGGCCCGCGCCCG
>JAKFWE010000155.1 GCA_021732895.1 Allobosea sp.
GCTCGCCGGCTGCTATCCGCGCTGGCTCGGCTAGGCGGCGCGGCTGGCCGAGGCCAACGGCGCGCGGATCATCGACATCAACATGGGTTGCCCGGCCAAGAAGGTCACCGGCGGCTGGGCGGGTTCGGCCCTGATGCGCGATCTCGACCATGCGGTCGGGCTCGTCGAGGCTGCCGTCGCCGCGGTCGATGTGCCCGTCACGGTCAAGATGCGCCTCGGCTGGGACGACGGCTCGCGCAACGCCCCCGAACTCGCGAGGCGCGCCATCGACGCCGGCGCCGCGATGATCACCGTCCACGGCCGCACCCGGCAGCAATTCTACAAGGGCCGGGCCGACTGGCGGGCCATCGCCGCCGTTCGCGCCGCAGGCGCGTTTCCGCTCGTGGCCAATGGCGACATTCACGGCGCCGACGATGCGCGCGCCTGCCTCGATCGCTCGGGGGCCGATTACGTCATGGTCGGGCGCGCGGCGCTCGGGCGGCCCTGGCTCGTCGGCTCGATCGGGGCTGTGCTGGCCGGACGCGGGGCCGTCGAGCCGGGGCTCGCGGTCAAGCTGGCGGAAGCCCGCGAGCACTACGAGGGTCTGCTCTCGCTGATGGGGCGCGAGCACGGCGTTCGGCATGCCCGCAAGCATCTGGCGGCCTATGCGGACGAGGCTGTGGCCAGCGGTTGCGCGCCAGCCGCCGAAACCCGTCGCGTTCTCCTGACGACCGACGATCCGACGCTGGCGCTGCGTGCGCTGGATGACCTGTTTGCGCGTGAGCAGCGCCGCGTCGCGGCGTGAGAGGGGATGTTGCGTATGGCGATGGCGTTGATCGACAGTGCCGGTGAGCGGCGGGACGACTACGCGCTCGATCCGATCGAAATCCAGGCCCTGACCGTTTTGCCGATGCCTGTCATCGTGATCGGCGAGGATCATTTCATCCTTTACGCCAACACGGCGGCCGAGGATTTCTTCCAGTCCAGCGCCGTGGTGCTGAAGCGCCAGCGTCTGCAGGATCTCATCGCCTTCGGCTCGCCCGTGCTGGCGCTCATCGAGGAGGTCCAGCGCCGCGGCTCGAGCGTCAGCCAGTACAGGCTCGACCTCGGCTCGCCCCGGCTCGGCATCGATCGTGTGGTCGATGTCTTTGCCTCGCCTTTGCCCAGCCAGCCGGATGCGGTGGTGGCGATGCTGCAAGAACGGACAATTGCCGAAAAAATGGACAGACAGCTGACGCATCGCGGCGCAGCCAGATCGATCACCGCGTTGGGCGCCATGCTCGCCCACGAAATCAAGAACCCGCTCTCCGGCATTCGCGGCGCGGCGCAACTGCTCGAGGCTTCGGTTCCCGACGGCGAGCGCATCCTGACACAGCTGATCTGCGACGAGACCGACCGGATCGTCAAACTCGTCGAACGGGTCGAGCTTTTCGGCGACGAGCGTCCGAGCGAGCGCGGCCCGGTCAACGTCCATGACGTGCTCGACCATGTGAAGCGGCTGGCCCAGTCCGGCTTTGCGCGGCACATCCGCTTCAGCGAGATCTACGATCCGTCGCTGCCGCCCGTGGCCGGCAACCGCGACCAGCTCGTCCAGGTTCTGCTCAACCTGGTCAAGAACGCCGCCGAAGCCATCGGCGACCAGGCGATCGACGGCGAAATCGCCCTGACCACGGCGTTCCGGCCCGGCATCCGCATGCAGCTCGCCGGATCGAGCGGCCGCATCGCGCTGCCGCTGGAGATCTGCGTCCGCGACAATGGCGGCGGCGTGCCGGCGGACATCCTGTCCAACCTGTTCGACCCCTTCGTGACGACCAAGGCGCAGGGGAGTGGCCTTGGACTTGCACTCGTCGCGAAGGTGATCGGCGACCATGGCGGAATCGTCGAATGCGAATCGATCCCGCGGCGCACGACTTTCCGGATTTTGCTGCCCTTGCATCAGTCGCGCGCCCGCAAGACAGCCTGAGGCCGACAGGACGACAGAAGAATGCCAACTGGCAACATTCTCATCGCGGATGACGACGCCGCCATTCGCACCGTGCTCAACCAGGCTCTGGCCCGGGCCGGCTACGAGGTCAGGACGACGGGACAGGCGGCGACGCTGTGGACCTGGGCGGCGCAGGGCCTCGGCGACCTGATCATCACCGACGTGGTGATGCCGGACGGCAACGCCTTCGACCTGCTGCCGCGCATCAAGCGCGTCCGGCCCGAGCTGCCGATCATCGTGATGAGCGCGCAGAACACGTTCATGACGGCGATCAAGGCCTCGGAGCGCGGCGCCTACGAATATCTGCCCAAGCCCTTCGACCTCAAGGAACTCGTCGCCATCGTCGGCCGGGCCCTGTCGCGGCCGCGCGGCGACGGCGTTCGCGGCCATGCCGCCGAACCCGACGACATTCCGCTGATCGGCCGTTCGCAGGCGATGCAGGACGTCTACCGGGCGCTGGCCCGGCTCATGCCGATCGACCTGACGGTCATGATCAACGGCGAGTCCGGCACCGGCAAGGAGCTCGTCGCGCGCGCCCTGCACGACTACGGCAAGCGCAAGAACGGCCCCTTCGTCGCAATCAACATGGCGGCGATCCCGAAGGACCTGATCGAATCGGAGCTGTTCGGCCACGAGAAGGGCGCTTTCACCGGCGCGCTGACGCGCTCCTCCGGCCGCTTCGAGCAGGCCGAGGGCGGCACGCTCTTTCTCGACGAGATCGGCGACATGCCGATGGAAGCGCAGACGCGACTGCTCCGCGTGCTTCAGCAGGGCGAATACACCACGGTCGGCGGGCGCACGCCGATCAAGACCAATGTCCGCATCGTCGCCGCGACGAACAAGGACCTGCGCATCTCGATCGCGCAGGGACTGTTCCGCGAGGACCTGTTCTTCCGGCTCAACGTCGTGCCGATCCGGCTGCCGCCGCTGCGCGAGCGGGTCGAGGACATTCCCGATCTGGTGCGCCACTTCTTCGCGCTGGTCGAGAAGGAGGGGTTGGCGCGCAAGCAGATCGATTCCGAGGCGATGGACATCATGCGACGCTACCGCTGGCCCGGCAACGTCCGCGAACTGGAGAACCTCGTGCGCCGTCTGGCGGCGCTCTATCCCCAGGAGACGATCACCGCGCCGATCATCGACGCCGAACTGCAGCCGGCCTCGTCCGGCTCGAGCTTCGCCAGCAACGCCGGCCCTGAACGTTCGGAGACGCTCTCGGGCTCGGTCGAACGGCATCTCAACCAGTATTTCGGCGGCTTCGGCGACACCATTCCGCCGCCCGGCCTCTATCATCGCATTCTGCGCGAGGTCGAACCGCCGCTGATCGCGGCGGCGCTCGCCTCGACGCGCGGCAACCAGATCCGCGCGGCAGAACTTCTCGGCCTCAACCGCAACACGCTGCGCAAGAAGATCCGGGAACTCGACATGCAGGTCGTGCGATCGCCGCGCTGAGGAAGCGGCAGAGGCCCCGGCAGGGCGGCCGGCGCGACCGCCGGTCTACCATGGGTATCGGCAGCCTGCCCTTCTCATGTCATATTTTGACAACACCGTTGCTTGGGCGCATCAGTGGCGCGCCCGGAAGCCGACGCCCATGAGGCGCGGCGCAGCGGAGTCTCCAGCGTCCCGTGACCGCCTCGACCAGCGACATCAGGATCACGCCGCGCGGCGAAGAGCCGCCGAGACGCGTCTCCGGCTGGCTCGGGGGGCTGGTCGTCGGCTTCGCGCTCGTCTCCGCGCTGGTGACGTTCCTCGTGCTTTCGGGCGTCACGCCGATCGCGCCGGTGCACGAGGTCGTCGTCGGCGTCTTTGTGCTCAACGGCCTGTTGATCATCCTGCTGCTCGTCGTCGTCGCCTTCGAGACGGCGGTGCTGATTCGGGCGCGGCGCGCGGGAGCGGCCGCCGCGGGGCTGCATGTCCGCATCGTCGGTCTGTTCAGCATCATCGCCGCGTTGCCCGCGGTTCTCGTCGCGGTCATCGCCACCGTCACCATCGAGCGCGGACTGGAGCCATGGTTCTCCGATCGGATGCGCGATGCGATCTTCAAGTCCGTCGAGGTCGCCGACGCCTATGCGGCAGCCCAGTGCCAGTCGCTGGGACGAGAGATCCGCATCCTGGCCGACGACCTCTCGCGCGCGAAACCGGCGTTCGACGTCGATCGCAAATGGTTCGACACCTTCATCACGATCAGGGCCACCGCGCTGGGCGTCCCTGTCGCGTCGATCATCCGGCCGCCGGACACGATCGTCGCGCGCGCCGGCATCGACGTCCTGCGCGATCCGCCCAAGCCCGACCAGGGCGCCTTCGAGGACGCCGGCGCATCGACCGATCCGATCTGCGTGGTGCCGGCGCGGGGGCGCATCTTCGGCGCGGTCATGAAACTGCCGGCCTATGGCGAGGAGACCTTCCTGCACATAGCGCGCGAGGTCGATCGCCTGGCCGTCGAGGTGCCGGCCCAGTCGCGCGCGGCGGCGGCCGAGTATCTCGCCATCGACGCACGCCGGAAGGGCGTCCAGGTCGCCTTCGCCTCGATGTACGGCTTGATCGCGGTGATCCTGCTGTTGTCGGCGATCTGGCTCGGCCTGAGTTTCGCGAATGGTCTGGTCGCGCCGATCCGCCGCATGATTCACGCCACCGACCAGGTCTCGAGCGGCAATTTCTATGTCCAGGTGCCGATCCGGCGCTCCGAGGGCGACCTCGCCCATCTCGGCGAGACCTTCAACAAGATGACGGCCGAGTTGCGCCGGCAGCGCGACGGGCTGATCACGGCCAGCGACGTCATCGACCGGCGCAGGCGCTTCACGGAGACCGTGTTGTCCGGCGTCTCGTCCGGTGTGCTCAGCCTGGACGCGGACGGCCACATCACCATCATCAACCGCTCGGCCGAGACCCTGATCGGCGCCGGCGGACGGCTCCTCGGAGAGCCCGTCGCGCGCGTCGCGCCCGAGATCGCGGCGCTCGCCTCCGATGCGCTGCAGGGCCGGCAGAGACAGATCTCGGGCCAGATCGCTCTCACGCGCAACGGCGTCGGCCGGATGGTCAATGTCCGCGCGGTGCGCGAGGGCGCGGGCGCCGGTCTGGTCGTCACGCTCGACGACATCACCGATCTGGTCTCGGCGCAACGCACCGCCGCCTGGGCCGACGTCGCCCGCCGCATCGCTCATGAGATCAAGAACCCGCTGACGCCGATCCAGCTGTCGGCCGAACGCATCAGGCGCAAGTTCGGGCGGGTGATCGTCGAGGACAGGGACGTGTTCGACCAGTGCACCGCGACGATCGTCCGCCAGGTCGAGGATATCCGCCGCATGGTCGACGAGTTCTCGTCTTTCGCGCGGATGCCGCGCCCGACTCTGGCGCGCGACGACATCGCCGAGACGGTTCGCCAGATCGTCTTCCTGATGCGCGTCGGCAATCCGGAGATCACGATTTCCGAGAACCTGCCGCCCGAGCCGGTCATCGCCCGCTTCGACCGGCGCCTCGTGTCCCAGGCGTTGACCAACGTCGTCAAGAACGCGACCGAGGCGATCGAGGCCGTGCCGATGGAACGGCGCGGGCCGGGACAGATCGACATCGTCTTCGAGCGCCGCGACGACGGACGCATCGTCATCGACGTTATCGACAACGGCAAGGGATTGCCGGTCGAGCAGCGCCAGAAGCTGCTCGAGCCCTATATGACGACGCGCGAGGGCGGGACCGGGCTGGGGCTCGCGATCGTCGGCAAGATCCTCGAGGACCATGGCGGCGGCATCGAGCTTCTCGACCGGCCCGACGCCGGCGACGGACGGCGCGGCGCGCGCGTGCGCCTCTGGTTGCCGCAGGAAGGGCCGGACGACATCCCGGCCGAGGAACGGGAAGACAAAGCCGTCGCGGTGCGGGCCGACCGGCCCGAGGCGATGCGGGCGACGCAGGACGGATTGATTGCATGAGCGCTGACATTCTGGTCGTCGACGACGAGGCCGATATTCGCGAATTGGTGGCCGGGCTCCTCGAGGACGAGGGCTACCGCACGCGCAAGGCCGGTTCGGCCGACGAGGCGCTGGCGGCGATCGCGGCGCGGCGCCCCAACCTCGTCTTTCTCGACATCTGGCTGCAGGGCAGCCGGCTCGACGGCTTGCAGGTCCTCGAACTGGTCAAGGAGAGCCATCCCGACCTCCCCGTGGTGATGATCTCCGGTCACGGCAACATCGAGACCGCGGTCGCCGCGATCCGCAGCGGCGCCTATGATTTCATCGAGAAGCCGTTCAAGGCGGACCGGCTGGTGCTGGTCGCGGAGCGGGCGCTCGAAGCGTCGCGCCTGCGGCGAGAGGTGCGCGAGCTCAAGACGCGTTCGGTGCAGGCGAGCCGGATCGTCGGGCGTTCCAGCGCGATCAACCAGTTGCGCCAGACCATCGACCGGGTCGCGCCCACCAACGCCCGCGTGCTGATCACCGGCGAGCCGGGCTGCGGCAAGGAGCTGGCGGCCCGCACGCTGCACGAAGCCTCGGGCCGCTCGTCAGGGCCGTTCATCGTGATCAACGCCGCCACGATCACGCCCGAGACGATGGAGGAAGAGCTCTTCGGGGTCGAGGGCGGCGATGGCCGCTCCCGCCGCGTCGGCGCGCTGGAGGAGGCGCATGGCGGCTCGCTCTACATCGACGAGATCGGCGACATGCCGCGCGAGACCCAGAACCGCATCCTGCGCGTGCTGGTCGATCAGAATTTCCAGCGCGTCGGCGGCGCCACCCGCGTGCATGTCGATGTCCGGATCGTCTCCTCCACCAGCCGTGACCTGGCCCGACTGATCGCGGAGGGGCATTTCCGCGAGGATCTGTATCATCGGCTCAGCGTCGTGCCGATGCGGGTTCCCGCGCTGTCCGACCGGCGCGAGGACGTGCCCGAGCTTATCGAGTTCTTCATGGAGCAGATTTCGGTCGGCACCGGCCTGCCGAAGCGGCGGATCGGTGCGGATGCGATGGCCGTGCTGCAATCGCACGAATGGCCGGGAAACGTGCGCGAGTTGCGCAACAACGTCGAACGGCTGATGATCCTGACCAAGGGCGATCCCCTGGCCGACATCACCATCGACATGCTGCCGGCCGAAGTCGGCGCGATGGTGCCGACGACGCCGTCGGGTTCCGGCGGCGAGCGGCTTATGAGCCTGCCGCTGCGCGATGCGCGAGAAATTTTCGAGCGCGAGTATCTGATCGCGCAGATCGCCCGCTTCTCCGGCAACATTTCGCGCACGGCGGAGTTCATTGGCATGGAACGCTCGGCGCTGCATCGCAAGCTCAAGTCCCTCGGCGTCGGCTGAGGCTTCGTCAGGCGCGGGCTGCATGTCTGCCTGCATGAATTGCAGGCGTGTTGACCAAATACGATGCCCGCTCACCCTTGCTTTGCACTGCGATAGAACGATCTAATATCGCATCGGTGTTCCGAAAGCGGACGGCGCGCGCAGCCGTCGCGAACGGGACGAACTGGATCGCCAACGCAACCCGAGGCGCGATCCCAACAACAGGTGACGGACCATGGCGGCCGAGCGGGCGCAAAACCTTCAGGACACGTTTCTCAATCATGTCCGCAAGCAGAAAATTCCCCTGACGATCTTCCTGGTCAACGGCGTCAAGCTGCAGGGCGTGGTGACGTGGTTCGATAATTTCTGCGTGCTGCTGCGGCGCGACGGGCATTCGCAGCTCGTCTACAAGCACGCCATCTCGACGATCATGCCCGGCCACCCGGTGCAGTTGTTCGAGCCGGAGGAAGACAAGGCCTGAGGCTCGTGTCTCCTCGCGGCGGGGGCGACGATCCGGAAGCCACGGCGAAGCCGCTCGACGAGATCGAGCGCGAGATCGCCGCCAATACGCGCGCCTATGTGGTCGGTCCCTATGCGCAGCGGCGTGGCGGCGGCGCGAACACCGGCGCCAGCCAGCGTTCGTTCGCGGCGCGGCTGGACGAGGCCGTCGGGCTCGCGGCCGCGATCGACCTCACCGTCGTCGAGCCGATCCAGGTCGTGCTGACGGCGTTCCGGCCTGCGACCTATCTCGGGAAGGGCAAGGTCGAGGAACTGGCCGAGCGCATCAGGATCGAGGAGATCGGTCTCGTCGTGATGGACTGCGCGCTCTCGCCGGTGCAGCAGCGCAATCTCGAAAAGGCGTTCGGCTGCAAGGTCATCGACCGGACGGGCCTGATCCTCGAGATCTTCGGCCGTCGCGCCGCGACGCGGGAAGGCGCGCTGCAGGTCGAGCTGGCGCATCTGAACTACCAGAAGAGCCGGCTGGTGCGCTCCTGGACGCATCTCGAACGCCAGCGCGGCGGTTTCGGCTTCCTCGGCGGGCCGGGCGAAACCCAGATCGAGGCGGACCGCCGCGTCATCCAGGAGCGGATGACCAGGATCGAGCGCGACCTCGACGGCGTCAAGCGGACGCGCGGCCTGCATCGCGCCAGCCGAAAACGCGTGCCGTATCCGGTCGTTGCGATCGTTGGTTACACCAACGCCGGCAAGTCGACCCTGTTCAACCGGCTCACTTCCGCCGAGGTTCTGGCGCAGGACATGCTGTTCGCCACGCTCGACCCGACGGCGCGCGCGATCAAGCTGCCGCATGGCGCGCGCATCATGCTGTCGGACACGGTCGGCTTCATCTCCGAACTCCCGACGCAGCTCGTGGCCGCCTTTCGCGCCACGCTCGAAGACGCCATCGAGGCCGACGTCCTGCTGCATGTTCGCGATCTCGCCCATGACGACACGCAGGCTCAGGCTGCCGACGTGCAGGCCATCCTGCGCGACCTCGGCATCGACCCCGATGACGGGCAGCGCATCGTCGAAGTCTGGAACAAGGCCGACCTGCTCGACGCCGCCGAGCGCGAGCGCCAGCTCGGCCTGGCGGCGCTCAAGCCGCCTGCGAGCCGGCCCGTGCTCGTTTCGGCGCTGAGCGGCGAGGGCATGGAGCGGTTGACCCTGGCGATCGAGGCGCGGATCGCCCTTCGCCGGCCGGTCTACAGGCTTGTGCTGAAGCCGGGCGACGGCAAATCGCTGGCGTGGCTCCACGCCAATGGCGAGGTTCTCGAACGCGACGACGCCGACGACGGCGCGCTGCGCCTGACGGTGCGCCTGCCGCCCGAGCGGGAAGGGGCCTTCGGCGCGCGGTTTCCTGAAGCCGAGCGGCAGGGCTAGTCCGCGCCGGCGGCCGGCTTCTCCGCAAGCTTCACCGCCTGCCAGAGCGCCTCCATCTCGTCGAGCGTCGCGTCGGTGGCGCTGCGGCCCCGCGCCGCCAGCGCGTCCTCGACGCCCCTTAACCGTCGCTCGAACTTGGCGTTGGCGGCGATCAGGCAACCTTCCGGGTCGGCGCCGATATGGCGGGCCAGATTGGCCACGACGAAAAGCAGGTCGCCGATCTCCTCCCGGATCGCCGCCGTGTCGCCGGCGGCGAGCGCCTCGTCGATCTCGGCCGTCTCCTCGCGGATCTTGTCGAGCACCAGCCGGGCGTCGTTCCAGTCGAAGCCGACGGCCGAAGCTTTGGCCTGAAGCTTCCAGGCGCGGGTGAGGGCCGGCAGCGTCTGCGGCACCCCGGCCAGCACGCCGTTCTCCCTGGTTTTCTCCGGCAAGCCCGCTTCCGCCCGTGCGTGCGCCTTTTCGGCCTTCTCCTGCGCCTTGATGGCGTGCCAGAGCGCCTTGACCTCCAGAGGAGACAGATCGCGCGCCTCGCCGAAGACATGGGGATGGCGACGGATCATCTTGGCGGTGACCGCCTCGACCACGTCGGGAAAGGCGAATGAGCCTTCCTCCTCGGCCAGCCGGGCGTGGTAGACGACCTGCAGCAGCAGATCGCCGAGTTCGTCCCTGAGATCGAGCCGGTCGCCGCGCGCGATCGCGTCCGCCACCTCATAGGCTTCCTCGACCGTGTAGGGCGCGATCGAGGCGAAATCCTGCTCGAGATCCCATGGGCAGCCCGTGCCCGGCGTGCGCAAGGCCGCCATGATCTCGATCAGGCGCGCGATGTCGGAAGATGGCTTCATCGCTGCAAAGGCCGCCCTGTTCAGGTAGTCTGCATTTCATGATTCAGGTGACGCCGTCCATCGCCATCGACGAGAGCGAGATCGAGGAGAGCTTCGTGCGCGCCTCCGGTCCGGGCGGCCAGCACGTCAACAAGGTGTCGAGTGCTGTCCAGCTCAGATTCGACATCCGGCGCTCGCCCTCGCTGCCCAACGACGTCGCGATCCGGCTGATGAAGCTGGCGGGCAACAGGCTGACGCAGGACGGCGTCATCGTCATCGTCGCCCAGGCCCAGCGCAGCCAGAAGCGCAACCGCGAGGAGGCGCTGGAGCGGCTGCTCGAGCTGATCCGCGCGGCCGCCGTGCGCCCGCAGACGCGCCGGGCGACCAAGCCGACCAAGGCCTCGAAGGAGAAGCGCCTGGTCGCCAAGGTCAAGCGCGCCTCGATCAAGGCCGGTCGCGCCCGGCCGGATGGCGATTGATGGCCGACGACACCACCGGCGCCGGCCGCAGGCGCGGCGCGGCGCGGGCGCCGCGCAAGATCACGCGCGACTATCTTCAGCGCGCGGCGATGCACTACCTGCACCGCTACAGCGCGCCGGCGGCGCAGCTACGCCGCGTGCTCCAGCGCAAGATCGTCCTGAGCTGCCGGCATCATGGCCACGACGCCGCCAATT
>JAKFWE010000299.1 GCA_021732895.1 Allobosea sp.
CGTCCACGGGATCGACGGCGGTGACCTCCTCGACCGCGCGCGCCAGCAGGCGCGACGCCAGACGCCGCCGCAGGCTGCCCTCGTCCATCGCCTTGAGGTGCAGCGGTACGGCGAAGAACCGGTAATCCGGCAGGCCGCCGCGCGTCCTGAATTCGAACAGTCCCGGATAGCGATCGAAGATCTTGCCGTGAACCGCCTCGGTGACGAGGTCGGGATCGTCGCTGCGCTGGCGCAGGAGCTTGTCCAGCGCGCCGGGCCAGTTCTTGCGCTCCCCCTGAAGCGACGAGGCGCGCCATATCATCGCCGTGCTCTGCCTGCCGGGAGCGGCGTTCGGTTCCGACAGCTCGTAATCGTATGTCTCGCCGTAAAGCGCCTTGATCCGATCGACCAGCGCCTTCACGGCCGGAGGCGACACCTCCGACAATCCCCAGGCGTCGAGGTTCAGATCGGCGATCACGCGGGCCGCGCCATTGAGCTTGCTCGGCTCGTTCCAGCGCGTCGCCAGCCACTCGATGTTCCAGAAGCCGACATCGATGTCCTGGTCGGTGCCCCTGTAGGCGTCGACGACGGCTTCCGGCCCGGTCCGGCCCGGAGCGATCTCGCGGCCATTGCCGCCGAAGAACCCGGCCATCGTGTCGGAGCCGACGATCACGTCGAGCACGGTCTGGGCATGGGACGCGTCGGGGCCGCCGGCGCGCACGCGGTTTTCCAGGTCCATCGCGATGGCGGCGATCTTGACGCCCTCGTTGACGATTTCGGGTGACTTGCGGTCAGCGCGCTTCGGAAGCCTGCGCGAGGCGTGATGCAGCGCGATCAGGCGGCCGCGCCTGTCGAACACCGGCGCGCCAGAGGACCCGCCCATCGTGTCGGAGGAATAGTGGATGACGGTCGCCTTGATCGCGAGGATGTCGGTGTCGTCGAGACTGACCTGCTTGGGCTCGCCGTCGGGATGGTGGATGACGAAGGCCTGATCCCCGGGCTTGACCGTGAAGGAGGAGCGCTCCATCGGAATGGAGCCCCAGATGGCGGCCGCCGCGTCCTCGATCCAGACGAAGGTGTAGTCGAGTCCGCCCTTCTGGCCGCTGGCCGTGCTCTCGCCCTTGAGATCGCTGGTGATGAACAGGCGGGCCGGATCCAGAGCGAAGCGCTGCGTGGCCTGAGGCGGCCTGAGATCGTCGGTGCGCAGGTTTTCCGGCGAAACCTCGTAGTTGAACTCGACGATCGCCGCGCGCGCGACCTGCGGCGTGTTCAGGACGTGATGGTTGGTCAGGAGCAGATTCTTGCCGACCAGGAAGCCGGTGCCGGTCCAGCTGCCGACCACGCCGTCATAATTCGCGCCCGCGGCGGAGATGATGGCGACGGAGCGACGGCAGTCGGACAGAATCTGGAGCAGCGCCGAGGGCGAGGTCACATAGTCGCCGATGGCGGCATCGACCTCGATTTCGCCATCGATCTCGCCGGTCCATCCCTTCAGCATCCGCTCCGGGTCGTCCACCCCGGCGGCGCCGCCGAGATCAGAGAACGCCGGAGCGCTGACCTTCGAATCATCGATGAAGGTGCTGTTGCGCAGCTCGATCGGCTTTGGAGGGCCGTCAGACGACGCGGCCCGGCTCCGGGGATCTGACGCGCCCGGCGCCGGCTGCCGGCCACGATCCGCTGTCGCGAGATGTGGGGCGATTGCGTCGGCGATGATCTTCGCCAGGTCTTCCGGGCTGATGCTCATGTCGGCCTCCGTCGCGGCGCTGACCTTGGGGACCGGCGGCGCGCCTTCTGCGTGCAGACAAGCCAGGATGCAATCACATTCCCCAACGTGACGCGAGTCCGATTTCGCGCTCGCGCGCCGCGCCCTGGTCGGCCGGACGTCCGGTCAGAACGGGCTGACCGGAAAGAACCGCAGGAACAGGCGGCCATAGGTTCCATCGTCCCAGAGGCCTTGCAGCGCATAGTCGATCGCGCGCCTGAGGGCGGCGTCGTCCTTGCGCAGCAGGAAGGCGACGCCTTCGCCGAAATAGCGGCTCTCCAGATAGGGGCCGCCCGCGAAGGCGAAACCCTGGCCGCCGTTTCCCGACAGCAGCACCGCAAGCGCCACCCCGTCGCCGAAGAGATAATCCGCCTCGCCGGCGCGCACCGCCGAGAGCGCGGCGGCGAGGTCCTGCACGGGCCGACGCTGAATGGCGGGCGCGTGCCGCTCCAGGAATGCGGCGTGCGCCGTGCCGGTCGCGACCGCGACGCGCTTGCCGGCGAGGTCGCCGATCTCCAGCTCCGGCCGCGCATTGGCGCGCAAACCGAGAAAACGCGCCGGCGAGCGGAAATAGAGATGGCTGGCTGCAAAGCGCGCCCGCAGCGGCGGCGTCAGGTTGATCGCCGCGGCGAGAACGTCGCCGCGCCCCTCGGCGAGCGAATCGGGCAGCGTGTCGAAGCGGCGCGCCTGCACGGTGCAGGTCCAGTTCAGCCGCTCGCAGACGGCGCGCGCAAGCTCGACCGAGAGCCCGCTCAGGCCGCCATCGGGGCTGGCGAAATGCAGCGGCGGATATTCGTCGTCGGTGAGGAACCGGACGATGCGGGGGGGGCCGGGTTCCGGCCGCTCCACACGGACATGCGGGTCCCAGAAATTGGGCACCGCGACCGGAGCCTGAGCGAAGGCCGCGCCGGCGACGGGCGCGACAACCAGCACGACGCCGAGCGCGTGCGCCAGCAGGTTCGGGCGCATGAGGGTCTGGCGCTTGAGGATGTGACGCTCCATGGCCGCATCTGGCGCGAGGGCAGGGCGCCGATCAAGCGACAATCGCGGGGTCGCCCGGCGATTCAGGCGAGGCTGGCGGCGGCAGCCCTGGCGCCTCCGGTGAAGAGCCTGTCGAGATGGCGCCGCACCAGCCCGGTGAAGGCGCCTTCGCGCGGCAGATCGGCGCCGAATATCGCCTCGATCCCGAGCAGCGCCGCGCTGACGGCCGCGGCGTCGCGCCCCGTTCCGGCCAGCCGGCGCGCGAATGCGTCCGCCAGCGGATCTCGGATGTCGACCGCCGCGCCGGCCTCGTCCAGGCCGGTGACGTAGCGCATCCAGGCGGCGACGCCGAGCGCGAGATGATCGACCGGCGCGCCCGCTTTCAGCCGTGCGCGAATCGTCCCGAGCAGGCGCTGCGGCAGCTTCTGCGAGCCGTCCATCGCGATCTGCCAGGTCCGGTGGCGGATGGCGGGGTTCTGGAAGCGGATCAGCAGGTCGCGGGCGTATTCAGGCAGGGAGACGCCCTGCGGGGCGGGCACCGTCGGGACGATCTCGGCCCAGAGCCCTTCCAGGAAGCGGGCCAGGACCGGATCGGCGCTGGCCTGCGCCACCGTCTCGTGGCCCGCGAGATAGCCGAGATAGGCGAGGCTGGAGTGCGCCCCGTTGAGCATGCGCAGCTTCATGAACTCGAAGGGCGCCACCTCGGAAACCATCTGCGCGCCGACATCCTCCCAGCGCGGGCGGCCGGCCGCGAAGACGTCCTCGATCGCCCATTGCCGGAACGGCTCGCCGATCACCGGGGCGGCGTCCGCGGCTCCGAGCAGGCCCTCGACCTCGGCGATGTCGGCCTCGGTCGTGGCGGGCACGATGCGATCCACCATGGTCGCCGGAAAAGCGCCGTTGGCTTCGATCCAGGCTGCGAGGCCGTCATCGCGCAGGGCCGCGAAGTCGCGGACGAGACCGGCCAGAACCTGGCCGTTGGAGGGGAGGTTGTCGCAGCACAGCGCGGTGAACGGGCCGAGCCCGGCCGCCTTTCGGGCGCGCAGCCCCGCGACCAGCAGCCCGACGGCCGAGCGCGGAGCGGCCGGGACCGCCAGATCGTGGACGATATCGGGATGGTCCTGCTTCAGCCGGCCGGTGGCGGGATCGTGGCAATAGCCCTTCTCGGTCACCGTCAGCGAGACGATGCGGGTTTCGGGCGCAGCCATGCGCGCGACCAGCGCGGCGGGGTTCTCCGGCGCGACCATGACCGCGAGCACGGCGCCGATGACGCGCAGGTCCGGGCCTTGCGGCGCGCGTTTCAGGAACGTGTAAAGCCCGTCCTGGGGTTTCAGCCGGTCGCGCTGGTCCGGCCGCTGGAGGCTCGCGCCGACGACGCCCCACGGCCCGAAGCCGCGCTCCAGCGCGTCGTCGGTGTATTCGCACAGATGGGCGCGCGCGAAGGCCCCGAGCCCGAGATGGACGATGCCGGGCGTGAGGCGCGCGCGGTCGTAGGTCGGGCGGCGGATTCTCGGCGAAAGACCGCCGAGCGTGGCGTCGGAAAGCCGGCTCACCTGAACATGCCCGGCAGCCAGAGCGAGAAGGCCGGCACATAGGTCACCAGCATCAGCACGGTGAGGCTCGCGCCGTAGAACGGCCAGATCGAGCGCATCGCCTCCCAGATCGAGATGCGGCCGATGGCGCAGCCGACGAACAGGACCGCGCCGACGGGCGGCGTGCACAGGCCGATGCCGAGGTTGAGGATCAGCACCGCGCCGAAATGCACCGGATCCATGCCGAAGGCCGTCACCACCGGCAGGAAGATCGGCGTGGTGATGATGATCAGCGGCGACATGTCCATGAAGGTGCCGAGGAAGAGCAGCAGCAGGTTGATCAGCAGGAAGATCACGATCGGGTCGTTCGAGATCGCCCGCATGAAGGCGACCATCGCGGCGGGAACCTGGAAGAAGGCCAGCAGCCAGCCGAAGGAGGCGGCGCAGCCGATCACCAGCAGCACCATCGCCGTGGTGCGCACGGCGGCGAAGGTCGCCTCCCTGAACTCCTGGAAATTCATGCCGCGGTAGACGATCAGCGTGATCAGCAGGGCGTAGACCGAGGCGATGCAGGAGCTTTCCGTGGCGGTGAAGACGCCCGAGCGCACGCCGCCGAAGATGATGCCGATCAGGATGACGCCGGGAAAGGCCGCCACCGCGTAGGTCGCGACATTCACCCAGCCGGGGAAGGCCTCCGCCGGATAGCCGCGCCGGCGCGCCACCAGCCAGGTCGTGATCATCAGCGCGCCGGCCAGCATCAGGCCCGGCACGATGCCGGCGGTGAACAGGTCCGCGATCGAGATCGAGCCGCCGGCCGAGAGCGAATAGATGATCATGTTGTGCGAGGGCGGGATCAGCAGCGCGATGATCGCCGAGGAGACCGTGACGTTGACGGCGAAGGCGGTGTCGTAGCCGCGCTTCTTCATTTGCGGGATCATCAGCCCGCCAATGGCCGAGGCGTCGGCGACGGCCGAGCCGGAAATGCCGCCGAACAGCGTGGAGGCGGCGATGTTGACCTGGCCGAGGCCGCCGCGCATGTGCCCGACCAGTGAGCCGGCGAAGCGCACCAGCCGCTCGGCGATGCCGCCCCGGATCATCAGGTCGCCGGCGTAGATGAAGAACGGGATCGCCATCAGCGAAAACACGCTGATGCCGGAGTTGAGGCGCTGGAACACCACCAGCGGTGGGATGCCCATGTAGACGACCGTCGCCAGCGAGGCCGCGCCGAGGCAGAACGCGATCGGCGTGCCGATCAGCAGCAGGACGACGAAGGTCCCGAACAGGATAAGAAGTTCGGGGCTCATGCGCTGGTTCCGTCTTCGCGCCCTGCGGCGAGATTGTAGAGGTGCTCGAGCGTGAAGAAGGAGATCAGCACGCCGCCGCCGAGCAGGGGCATGAAGTCGACGCCGCCGGGCCAGCCGAGGATCGGGATCGTCGCGCTCCAGGTGCCGACGACGAGGTCCCAGCCATACCAGGTCATGGCCAGCCCGAAGGCGAGGACCACGAGATGGCTGATCAGCGCCATGATCCTCGCCGGCAGGCCGGGAAAGGCGATGCGCAGGATGTCGAAGCCGAGATGGTAGCTTTCGCGGACGCCGACGGCGGCCCCGAGCAGGATGAACCAGCCCATGAGCTGGATCGACAGCGCCTCGGTCCAGGTCGGGGTGCTGTTGAGGACGTAGCGGCCGAAGACCTGCCAGGACACCGCCAGCGTCATGCCGACGAGGCCGACGGCCGAGAGCCAGAGCGCCATCTGGGCGAGCAGGCCGGAGAGTTTTCGCAAGGCGACGTCCATGACGGCCCGGTCCTTCTGGCGGTGCGGGCGGCATGGCGCGCCGGAGCGGCGCGCCATGCCGGGATCAGGCGAGGTTCACTTCACGGCCTGGATGGCCGCGACCATTTCCTTCAGCTTCGCGTCGGTGACGAACTTGTCGTAGACAGGCTTCATCGCGTCGATGAAGGGCTGCTTCTCGACGGCGTTGACCACCGCGCCGCCGGCCTTGACCTTGGCCTCGGACGCCTTCTCGCGGGCATCCCAGAGTTCGCGCATCTTCGCGACCGATTCCCTGGCGGCGGCGCGCACGGCCGCCTGATCGGCCGGGCTGAGCTTGTCGAAGCTCTTCTTCGACATCACCAGCACCTCCGGGGAGAGCGAATGCTCGGTCTGCGAATAGAACTTCGAGACCTCGAAGTGCTTGGTCGATTCATAGGACGGCCAGTTGTTCTCCGCCCCGTCGATGACGCCGGTCTGCAGGCCGGAATAGACCTCGCCGAAATTCATCGGCGTGGCGTTGGCGCCGAGCGCCGAGACCAGACTGACGAACATGTCCGACTGCTGGACGCGGATCTTCAGCCCCTTCATGTCGGCTGGCGTTTTGATCGGCCGCTTGGAGTTGTAGAAGGAGCGCGAGCCGGAATCGTAGAAGGCCAGGCCGACGAGATCGTGCTTCTCGAACTCCTTCAGCAGCGCATCGCCGATCGGTCCGTCCATGACCTTCCGCATGTGATCGACCGAGCGGAAGATGAAGGGCAGCGAGGGCACGTTGGTCGCCGGGATCAGGTTGTTGAACGGCGCCATGTTGATGCGGTTCATGTCGATGACGCCGAAGCGCGTCTGCTCGATGGTGTCCTTCTCCTGGCCGAGCTGGGCCGAGTGGAAGACCTGGATCTTGATGCGGCCACCGGTGCTCTTCTCGAGCTGCTGGCCCATGAACTTGACCGCCTCGATCGTCGGATAGCCGTCCGGATGGATGTCGGTCGAGCGCAGGGTGACGGTCTGGGCCTGCGCCGGCAGGGCGAAAGCGGCCAGCATGGCGACGCCGGCGAGCGCGGAGAATGTGCGTTTGGTCAGCATGGGGTTGTCCTCTCCCGTTTGGTTGCGCCGGCTTTTCCCGGTCGTTCTTGTCCCGTGATGGGAGCCTCGCCGGCGGATGCCGGCGCGGCGGTCTCGTTGGAAAGACGCGAACTCCTGTCGTTCGGCCGAACCCGGCCAGGCGACGGGAACCCTAGAGAAATTCCTTCCGCATCGGCGTGAAAGAGTCGATCAGTTGCCCGGCCTCGACGGCGACGACGCCGTGAACGAGGCCGGACGGCACGAAGAAGGTGTCGCCGGCATGGAGCCGGCTGGTTCGGCCGTCGATGGTGACGTCGAAAATGCCGCTCTCCACGTAAGAGGCTTGCCGATGGGGATGCTGGTGCGCCTTGCCGACCGCGCCGGCCGCGAAGACGACGCGGACGACCATCAGATCCTCGCCATAGGCCATGATCTTGCGCTTCACGCCGGGCTCGGTCGCTTCCCAGGCGAGATCGGCGTCGTGCTGGAAGAAGGCGTTGAGACGGTCGGTCATGGCCGGCTCGAAGAACGCCACGCGCTCCCTCCCCCCGCCTGCGGTGGGGAGGGCCGGGGTGATGGGCAGTCCCGCTCGGCGAAACGATGCGGAGCTTCGCTCGGGCTTTCCGCCCCCCCATCCCTAGCCCTTCCCCACCGCAAGCGGGGGGAAGGGGACAGGCCGCGTCCAGCCGGAACGTTTTGGATGGTTCTGCGATCGCTCATCGCGCCAGCCAGCCTCCGTCCACGGGGATCACGGCGCCGTGCATGTAGGCCGCCGCGTCGCTGGCCAGGAACACCGCCGCGCCGCCGATGTCCGAGGGCTTGCCCCAGCGGGCGGCCGGGATGCGGGCGAGGATCGCGCTGTTGCGGTCGGGGTCCTCGCGCAGCGCCTGCGTGTTGTTGGTCTCGATATAGCCCGGCGCGATGGCGTTCACATTGATGCCCTTTGCCGCCCATTCGCAGGCGAGGAGCCTGGTCAGACCGGCGAGCCCGCTCTTGCTCGCCGTGTATGACGCGACGCGGATGCCGCCCTGGAACGACAAAAGCGAGGCGACGTTGACGATACGCGCGGCGCGGCCCTCCGACAGGGCGGACCTCGCGAAGGCCTGCGCCAGAAAAAAGCTGGCCTTGAGGTTCACGTTCATCACCTCGTCCCAGTCGCTCTCGGAGAAGTCGAGCGCATCGGCCCGGCGGATGATGCCGGCATTGTTGACGAGGATGTCGAGCGGGCCGGCAAGCCCGGTCGCTTCCGCGATCAGCCTCTCCGCAATGCCGTGCTGCTGGAGATCGACCTTCAGGGCATGACCGACGCCGCCAGCCTCCGCGATCAGAGCCAGCGTCTCGTCCATGCCGGAGCGCCCGGCCGCCACCACGCTCGCGCCAGCCTGCGCCAGCGCCAGCGCGATGCCCTGCCCGATGCCGGTGTTCGCGCCGGTGACCAGCGCGGCCCGGCCGTCCAGCGAGAAGGGCGAGCGCGCGGCCATCAGCGCAGCGTCTCCACGGGGGCTGCGTCCATGTCGGTGAAGGCGACATTGTCGCCGGCCATGGCCCAGACGAACGAATAGTTCGATGTGCCGCAACCGCAATGGATCGACCAGTTCGGCGAGATCACCGCCTGCTCGTTGGCGACCAGCAGATGCCGCGTCTCCCGCGGCTCTCCCATGAAGTGGAAGACGCGGTGGGCCGGGTCGAGATCGAAATAGAGATAGGCCTCCATCCGCCGCGTATGGGTGTGGCAGGGCATCGAGTTCCAGACCGAGCCCGGCTCGAGCGCCGTCATGCCCATGACGAGCTGGTTCGTGCCGGTGGTGTCGGGCATGATGTATTGCCGGATGATGCGCTTGTTCGAGGTCTCGGGGCTGCCCAGATGCAGCGTGTTGGCCTCGTCGTTGCGGATCACCTGGTGGGGCGCCTCGCGATGGGCCGGCGCGCTGGTCAGATAGAACTTCGCCGGAGCGGCGGCGTCGGCGCTGGCGAAGGAGACGTCCTTCGCGCCGAGGCCGACATAGAGCGCGTCGAGCGGCGGCAGCGCGAAGACCTCGCCGTCGATCGTGACGGATCCTGCGCCGCCGAGATTAATCACGCCGAGCTCGCGCCGCGCCAGGAAGAAGGGCGTGCCCGTCGGGGGATAGGGTTGGAGCGTCAACGGCGTGGCCGTGGGCGTCGCGCCGCCGACGATCATGCGATCGTAATGGCTGTAGATCAGCGCCAGCTCGCCGGGCGCGAAGACGCGCTCGACCAGGAAATTCTCGCGCAGGGCGTCCGTGCCGTAGCCTTTCACGTCGCGCGGATGGGCTGCCTGCCGTTCGTCGATCATGGCTTTGCCTTCTCCGTCATTGCGAGCGTAGCGAAGCAATCCAGAGCCACGCGCTCGAGGTCCCCTGCATTGCTTCGCTTCGCTCGCAATGACGGCATGGAGTCGAACGTCACAGCTTGTAAGCCTCCTTGGCCAGCCGGTAGGCGAGGTCATGGGCGAGGTCCGCCGCCTCGTCCTCGTCCAGCCGATGCTCGGCGACGAGCTTCGCAAGAAAGTGGCAGTCGACGCGGCGAGCGACGTCGTGGCGCGCGGGGATCGAGAGATAGGCGCGGGTGTCGTCGTTGAAGCCGACGGTGTTGTAGAAGCCGGCGGTCTCGGTGGTGAGTTCGCGGAAGCGCAGCATGGCTTCGGGCGCATCGAGGAACCACCAGCCGGGGCCCAGCTTCAGCGCCGGATAATGCCCGGCGAGCGGCGCGAGCTCGCGCGAATAGCTGGTCTCGTCGAGCGTGAAGGCGATGACGGTCAGGCCGGGTTCGTTGCCGACGGCGTCGAGAAGAGGCTTCAGCGCCGCGACATAGTGGGTCTGGCGCGGGATATCGGCGCCCATGTCGCGGCCGAACTGCGCGAAAAGATGCGGGTTGTGGTTGCGGAAGGAGCCGGGATGGATCTGGAGGACGAGCCCGTCATCGAGGCTCATCTTCGCCATCTCGGTCAGCATCTGGCCGCGGAAGAGGTCGGCGTCCTCGGCGGAGACCTTGCCCTTGAGCACCCTGGCGAAGAGTTTCTCGCATTCGGCGCCGGACAGGTCCGCGGTGCGCGCGCTGGCATGGCCATGGTCGGAAGATGTCGCGCCGCGCTCCATGAAGAAGGCGCGGCGCTTGCGATGGGCGGCGAGATAGCCGGTCCAGCTCGCCGTGTCCTCGCCGGTGATCTCGCCGAACCGCTCCAGGTTCGCGGCGAAACCCTCGAATTCAGGATCGACGACGCTGTCTGGCCGGTAGGCCGTGACGACCTTGCCGCCCCAGCCGGAGGCCCTGATCATGTCGTGCCAGCGCAGATCGTCGAGCGCGCTCTCGGTGGTGGCGATCGCCTCGATGTCGAAGCGCTCGAACAGCGCGCGCGGCCGGAATTCGG
>JAKFWE010000211.1 GCA_021732895.1 Allobosea sp.
GGCGGAGCCCTGTCCTATCTGCGCGACGGCCGCGCCACCGGCGCGATGGCCGCCACCGACATCCCCGCCCTGCTTCAAACGATCTGCGACGATTTCGCCGATCTCGGTCATGACGTCGTCTATCGGTGACCGGCCCATGCTTCGGCGTTCTGTGACGCGGACCAGATCACGCGGGCGCTGACCAACCTGATCGACAACGCCGTCAAGTTCGGCGGCGGCGCGCTCGTCGAGCTCGACGTCGACGATCCGGCGCGGATCGCGGTGCGGGTTCTCGACGAAGGGCCCGGGATACCGGAGGAGGAGCGCCGGAACGTCGTCGAACCATTCTACCGCGTCGATGTCGCGCGAACGCTGCGCGAGAGCGGAGGCTTCGGCCTCGGCCTGGCCATCGTCCAGGCCATCGCGCAGGCGCATCGCGGTGATTTGACGCTCCGCGAGCGCAGCGGCGGCGGTCTGGAAGCTCGCCTGTCGTGGCCGGTTCGCCAGGCCGCGCTCAGCGGTTGAGCCACCAGATCGAGACGTTGAGCAGCGTCGCGAAGGAGACCCAGGCGACATAGGGCCAGAGCAGGTTGGCCGCGAGCCGGTCGAGCGGGCGGAAGGTCGCGATCGTCGCGAGGATCAGCGCCAGGAAGGGCAAGATCACGACGATGCCGCCGAGCGGGCTCTGCAGGCCGAAAAAGACGCACGACCAGAGCACGTTGAGCGCGAGCTGGGCGTGATAGGCGGCGAGCGCCGACCCCTTGCCAGGCGTCTCCGCCGGAAGGCGCAGGATGCGCCAGACGCTGATCGCCATCAGCGTGAACAGCAGGGTCCAGGCCGGGCCGAACAGCCAGTTCGGCGGGTTGAACGGCGGCTTGGCCAGCGTCGGATACCAGGTCGGGATCTGCGGCAGCGTCACCGCGTTGCCGATCAGCGAGGCCGCCACCACCGGGATGACGGCGATCAGGAGATCGACCCACCAGGGCCTCTGCGTGCTTTTCGATTGAGAGGTCGTGCTGCTCATGCGCGCAAGATGGGGCGCGGGCGCGCAGCGGGCAAGGCCGGCGCACTTGCGCCCCGGCGCCTGCGCGGGCCAGATGGCGCTGTCCCGCCAGCATCGCACACCGGATCGTCCATGCCCCAGCGCCCGCTCCATCCCCGCTCGCTCGCCGCGCAGGCGATGGGCAAGATCGATCCGCAGACGCGCGCGGTGGTCACGCCGATCCATGTCTCGACCACCTATATCCGCGACGAGGATAACGCCTATTCCTCGGGCTTCGTCTATGGCCGGCCCGACAACGAGACGGTGCGCGAGGCGGAAGCCGTTCTCGCCATGCTGGAGGAGGCAGCCGGCGGGGCGCTGCTCTTCGGCTCGGGCATGGCGGCGGCCACCGCCGTCTTCCAGGCGCTCGCGCCGGGCGACCATGTCGTGGCCTCCAAGGTGATGTACTGGGCGCTGCGCGCCTGGCTGCTGACGGAGGCGACGCGCTGGGGCCTCGTCGTCGATTTCGTCGAGACCGACGACCTCGCGGCGCTGAAGGCCGCCGTGAAGCCCGGCGCGACGAAGCTGGTCTGGGTGGAGACGCCGTCGAACCCGCTCTGGACGATCACCGACATCGCCGCCGCAGCCGAGATCGCGCATGCGGCCGGGGCCAGTTTGGCGGTCGATTCGACCTGCGCCTCGCCGGTGCATACGCGGCCGCTGCGGCTTGGCGCCGACATTGTCATGCATGCCGCGACGAAGGTGCTCAACGGCCATTCCGACGTGGTCGCCGGCGCGCTCTGCGCGCGGCAAGACGACGCGCTCTGGGGCCGCATCAAGACCGTGCGCAAGATGCAGGGCGGTATTCTCGGCCCGTTCGAGGCCTATCTCCTGATGCGCGGCATGCGCACGCTGCATGTCCGGCAGGAGCGCCAGAGCGCCTCGGCGCTGGCGCTGGCGCACAGGCTCTCGGCCCATCCGCTGGTGGCGCGCGTGCTCTATCCCGGACTGCCGCAGCATCCCGGCCACGACATCGCGGCGCGGCAGATGCAGGGCGGCTTCGGCTACATGCTCTCGGTGCAGGTCACGGGTGGCGAGGCGGCGGCCGTCGCCACGGCGGCGCATGTCGCGCTTTACAAAAGAGCCACCTCGCTCGGCGGCGTCGAGAGCCTGATCGAGCATCGCGCCTCGATCGAGGGCGAGGGCTCGCCCTGCCCGACCGACCTGCTGCGCCTCTCGACCGGGATCGAGGACATCGACGATCTCCACGACGATCTCGACCAGGCGTTGCGGGCCGGCCATGCCCACGCTCCGGCCTGAGGCCGTCGCGCCCGCCGGATTTTTTTGGTAGAGCGGCGCCATGGATACGATCGCCAAACCGGTCTCGCTGCGCGAGCATGTCGTTCCCGTCGAGGCCGGCAGCCATGTCGTCGCCGTCCATTGGCTCGGAGCGACGCTTTTGCTGGCGCTGGCCGACGGCGCGGTCCTGCGCTGGCGCGACGGCGCGGACGAGCGGATCGAGGCGCATGGCGGGGGCATTCTGAGCGCGCGCGGCGACGCGTCCCGGCTGATCAGCGGCGGCGATGACGGCCGCGTCGTCGCGACCGGGGCCGACGGCCCGCCGACGGAACTGGCCCGCGACCCGAAGCGCCGCTGGATCGACGCGCTGTCCCTGTCGACTTCCGGTGGGCTGGCCTGGAACGCCGGCCGCAGCGTCCATGCCCGCGACGACAAGGGGCGCGTCAGATCGCTCGACGTCGCCTCGACGCCGCAGGGGCTGGTCTTCGCGCCGAAAGGCTACCGCTTGGCGATCGCGCAGAACAACGGCGTCTCGCTGTGGTATCCCAACACCGACGCGAAGCCCGAATTCCTCGAATGGAAAGGCTCGCATCTCGACGTGGCGTGGTCTCCGGACGGGCGCTTCGTCGTCTCCTCGATGCAGGAGAACGCGCTGCATGGCTGGCGGCTCGGCGACAAGCCGACGCATATGCGCATGACCGGCTACCCGGCCAAGCCGCGCTCGCTGTCCTGGTCGCATGACGGGCTCTGGCTCGCCTCCAGCGGGGCGGACGCCGCGATCATCTGGCCGTTCCAGGGCGAAGGACCGACCGGCAAGGCCCCGCGCGAATGCGGGGCGCGCCACGCCAGGGTTTCGTGCGTCGCCTTCCATCCCCGTGCGCTGGTGCTCGCCGTGGGCTACGATGACGGCTGCATCCTGATGATCCGGCTCACCGACGCGTCGGAGCTGCTGGTGCGGCCGGCCCTGCGCGACAGCGGCGTCACCGCCTTCGCCTGGGACAAGCCGGGCAAGCGCCTCGCCTTCGGGGCCGCCGACGGCGCCGCCGGCGTGCTGACGCTGCCGGCGGCCTGAGCCGGCCGCCATGCGCCTGCATCCGTTCGGCAGGGGAACGAAGGGCGATCCCGACGCCGTTCTGCGGATCAAGGCGCAGATTCGGGAGAGCCTGGGGCTGGACGAGGGCGTCGTGATCGCGGTCAACGAGATCCTGTGCGCCGACCCGTCCTGTCCCGGAACCGAGACGGTGATCCTGGTGATGAACCCGGGCCAGAAGACGAAGGCCTACAAGGTTCCGGCCGCCATGGCCGAGGTGACCCCGGATGCGCTTTCGGCCGCGCTGACGGGCGGGGGCTGAGGCTCAGCCGGCGACGACATCCCGCGCCGCGAGGCGCGCCCTCGTGGCGCAGAGTTCGGAATTGCGCAGGGTGACGGGGCGTGAAACCCGGAAGCGGATCGCGCCGCTCGCCTGCGTCGCGGCGGCCAGCCTGACGGAGGCGAGCGCGACATCCGGTTGCTGGACCGCGCGAAGCCTGGCGAAGACAGCGCCATCGGCGATCAGCAGGGTCAGGACGATGAGCAGGGTCTTGCGGAACATGGCCGGCGCGCTCCATCCACGGGCCGATCCCGTCGATGGAAAAGCCTAGGCGGGGGGCTGCCCGGCCGCTGTTCCCTGTGGAACAGCGGCGCTCTGGTGACAGCACATGTCGGCAGCGGCGCTATGCTGGCGCGCCATCCACCATCGGAGGGGGACGAGGTCCTTTTCATGGCGCTCAGCGCTCGCAATCCGGCCACCCTGTCGCAGCCGCAGGCCCGCGCCATCTGGCTGCGGGCCCAGCGCCTCGACCAGTCGGAGCCTTTCGGCGCCGGGGCGCAGGCGGTCGCGGCGGCGGTGGCGCATCTCGGCTATGTCCAGATCGACACGATCAACGTGATCGAGCGCTGCCACCACCACATTCTCCACAGCCGTATTCCGGGCTACCGCCGCGCCGATCTGGCGGCGGCTCAGTCCCTCGAGAAAAGCGTGTTCGAGTACTGGACGCATGCGCTGTCCTATGTCGCCAGCGCGGACCTGCGCTACTTTCTGCCGGCGATGAAGGCGCACCGCGAGGAACCCAGGCGCTGGTCGGCCGTCGGCGGGCGCGAGGAGACGCGCAAGCTCTTGCGCCGCATCCGCAAGGACGGCGCGCTGACGATCCGCGACATCGACACCGACGTGCTCGTCGAGAAGGCGCATCTCTGGGCCAGCAAGAAGCCGTCCAAGGGGCTGCTGGAGCGCGCCTTCTACGATGGCGAGCTGGTCATCGCGGCCCGCGCCGGGATGCTCAAGACCTATGAGCTGATGGACCGGCATTTCGCTTTCGAGAAGCGGCCGACGCCGGCGAGCGAGCGGCAGGTGACGGCCTATGTGCTCGACCGGGCCTTGCGCGCGCAGGGCGTCGTCAGCCTCGATTCGATCTGCCATCTCGATGCGCCACGCAAGAAGGCCGTGGCCGAGCTGATCGCGGCGCGGGTCAAGCGCCGGGAGCTTGTCCCGGTCGGGATCGAGGGTGCGGAGAAGACGCCGCACTGGATGAGGCGCGATCTGCTCGACGGTCCCGCGACGGAGCCCGATTCTGGCCTCGTCCATATTCTCTCGCCCTTCGACCCGTTGATCATCCAGCGCAGGCGGACAAAGCTGATCTTCGACTATGGTCACGTCTTCGAGGCCTATCTCCCAAAGGAGAAGCGCGTCTTCGGCTATTTCGCGCTGCCGGTGCTGGTCGGGGACAGGATCGCGGCGGTGCTCGATCTCAAGACCGACCGGGCTGCGGGCAGGCTCCTGATCCAGCAATGGAGCTGGATCGCGGGCTGCGAGTCGCCCGAGACGAAGGCGCTGATCGAGGCGGAGTTGCAGAGGTTCGAGCGGTTTCAGCTTGGGCAGGGCGAGCATTCCGCGCTCGCGGGGACGGATTGAGCCTACACTCCGAGCAAATCCACCAGATGCGGGATCAGCGGCTCGTCGGCGGGCGGCATCGCCAGCTCCCTGAGCCTGCCGGGGCGGACCCATTTCAGCGGCTGGCCCTCGCGCGGCGAGACCAGCCCCTCCCAGCGCCGGCAGATGTAGAGCGGCATCAGCAGATGAAAATCCGGATAGGCGTGGCTGGCGAAGGTCAGCGGCGCGAGGCAGTCCTCCCTCACCGCGATCCCGAGTTCCTCGGCGAGTTCGCGGATCAGGGCAGGTTCCGGCCGTTCGCCGGGCTCGAGCTTGCCGCCGGGGAATTCCCACAGGCCGGCCAGCGGCTTGCCCTCCGGCCGCTGCGCGACGAGGACGCGCCGATCCGCGTCGATCAGGGCGCAGGCGACGACGAGCAGGAGTTTCAAGGCGGCGCTCGCTCCGGGCTTCGGCTCAGTTGCCGGACAGGATCACGTCGACCGGCCGGGTCTCCCGCCCGGTCAGCGTCACGACGTCGTAGACCGAGCCGCCCTGCAGGCTGGAGGGGTCGTCGCCCCAGACGACCTGCGCGGTCAGGTAATAGGTTCCCGGGGCGACTCCCTCGAAGGCGAAGCGGCCATTGGCCTCGCTCTTCACGGTGCGGGTGTGCTCGGTATAGGCCGGATCGACGGCATCCTGCGCCGGATAGCGCGCGACCGGCAGGAACTTGCGGCCGGCATAGAGCTGGGTGAAGCGCTCCCTGGCGTAGGCGGTCGCCGGAATGAGCCGGATCACCTCGCCGGCAGCGTTGACCACCGCGCCGTTGGCGCGGGTCCGGAAGGCGTGCCCGGTGACGATCCCGGTGCCGCTGCGCTTGATGAAGGCCGCCTCAGAGGCGGAGAAACTGACGGTCGCGGCCGGTCGCTGCGTCTGGCAGCCGGGCAGGGCGAGCCCTGCGAGCATGATCCCGACCAGCATGCGTCCCGCCCGCATCACGCCACCCGCCTCGCCCCCGACGCCAGGAAGACGCCCGCGAGGATGATGCAGCCTCCGATGGCCTGCCGCAACTCCAGCGTCTCCCCGAGAACGACGACGCCCATGATGGTCGCGACCGCCGGCACGAGATAGCCGGTCATCGCGGCGCGGGTCGGACCGGCCGCGCGGATCAGTTTCATGAAGATCGCCATCGGCACGGCGGTCGAGAGCAGTCCGAGCGCGAGCATGGCGGGCAGATGGTCGGCGATCGGCGCGAGCGCGGCCGCGCCCGACAAGGCGAGCGTGAGGGCGAGGGCGACGACGCCGGACACGATCTGCTGGCCCAGCGCCAGCCGCGCCGGATCGCCGGCCGAGTCCGGGACCGCGCGGGTGTAGAGATTGCCGGCGGCGTAACCCAGCGTGACTCCGATCATGGCGAGCACCCCGAGCGCCGTCCCGCCACCCTCGGCCAGCCGGGGGCCGATCAGCAGGACGACGCCGGCCATGCCGAGCAGAATGCCGCCGAGGCGGCGGGCGTCGATGCGTTCCTCAGTGAACAGCAGATGCGCGAAGACGGCCGTGACCAGCGGGCCGGCCGCCTGGATCATCGCCGCCGGGCCGCTGGCAAGTTGCATCAGCGCATAGGCGACCAGCACGTTGGGCAGCCAGCCATTCGTCGTGCCCAGCACGAGCCAGTGCCTCACCTCGTCGCGACGCGGCAGGGGGTTCTGGCCGCGCGCCGCGACCCAGAGCGCGAGCGCGCCGGCCCCGAGCAGGCCGCGCCCGGCGGCGACGGCCCAGGGCGAGACCTCGCCGTTCATCAGCTTGATGAACAGGAAGGAGCAGCCCCAGAAGAGCGAGCAGGCGAGCAGATGGCCGGCGACGAAGGCGCGGCTTGGGCCAGTGGGCGCGTCCCTGTCCGTCATTGCGAGCGCAGCGAAGCAATCCAGAGCGGTCGCGCAAGGCTCTGGATTGCTTCGTCGCTGCGCTCCTCGCAATGACGGAGAGGGGTCATCTTACGACCTGTAGTCGCCATTGATCTCGACATAGGCCTTGGTCAGGTCGCAGGTCCAGATCGTCGCCTTGCCCCGGCCCAGTCCGAGACCGGCCGTGATGAGGATGTGCTCGCCCTTCATGTAGCCGGAGACCGCCTGCTCGTCATAGGAGGGCGCACGCGCGCCGGCCTGCGCCACCATGATCCCGCCGAACGAGATGTCGAGCCGATCGCGGTCGGCCGGCTCGCCGGCCTTGCCGACGGCCATGACGATGCGGCCCCAGTTGGCGTCCTCGCCGGCGATGGCGGTCTTGACCAGCGGCGAATTGGCGATCGAGAGAGCGACGCGCCTCGCCGAACGCGACGACGTCGCTCCTTCGACCCTGACCTCGACGAATTTGCGGGCGCCCTCGCCATCCTTGCAGACCAGATGGGCGAGCTCGAGCAGCAAGGCGTTCAGCGCCCGCTTGAAGCCTGACAGGCGGGCGTCGCCAACCTCGGTGATCATGGGGACGCCTCTGGCGCTGGCCTTGCCGGTGGCGAACAGCATCAGCGTGTCGGAGGTCGAGGTGTCGCTATCGACCGTGATCGCGTTGAACGAGCCTTTCACCCCCTTCGACAGCAGCGCCTGCAGCACGGGGGCGGCTATGGGGGCGTCGGTGAAAACGAAGGAGAGCATCGTCGCCATGTCGGGCGCGATCATGCCCGCGCCCTTGGCGATGCCGGCGACGACGACCTCGTGGCCGTCGATGCGGGCCTTGCGCGAGAGCGCCTTCGGGAAGGTGTCTGTGGTCATGATCGCCCGGGCGGCGTCGATCCAGGGCCCTTCGGCGGCGCGCCCGGCGCAGTCCTGCAGCACACCCTCGAACTTCGTCGCGTCGAGCGGCTCGCCGATCACGCCGGTCGAGGCGACGAACACCTCTTGCGGCTTGCAGCCGGCGGCCTTGGCTGCGATCCGCGCCGTCAGCGCGACCGCGTCGCGGCCCTTCAGGCCGGTGAAGGCGTTGGCGTTGCCGGAATTGATCACGACGGCCCGTGCCGAGCCTTGGGCGAGGTTCTCGCGGCACCAGTCGACCGGCGCCGAGGGGCATTTCGAGCGGGTGAAGACGCCTGCGGCCTGCGTGCCCTCGTCGAGCAGCATCAGCACGACATCGGTGCGGCCCTTGTAGCGGATGCCGGCCTCGGCCGTGGCGAAGCGGACGCCGGGAACCGGGGGAACCCGGGGCTGGCGCTTCGGCGCGAGCGGGGAAACGGGAACATTCTTGCCGGCCATCGCAGCGCCTCCTGTGCGGGAGGGTGATGCCGCAGGCGGGTGACGAAAACAAGAAGGGCGGCGTCGCCGCCGCCCTCACATTCCATCGCGACGGATCGCGTTTCTCAGGGCTTCTTCGGCCCGTCGGGAGCCGTCGGCGCCGGAGCCGGCTGGTCGAGCCGCTCGATCTTCGCGTTCTCGCGCAGCGCCAGGATCGTGTCCTGCTGCGCCTTGCGCTCGAGATACTGGTCGATCTGCGGCTTGACCTCGTCGAAGGCCGGGAGCGGCTTCGAGCGCCGGTCCTCGAGCCTGATGACATGCCAGCCGAACTGGCTCTTCACCGGCTCGGAGACCTGGCCCTTCTCGAGCTTGAAGGCGGCCTCGGCGAATTCCGGCACCATGCGCTCTTTCGAGAACCAGCCGAGCGAGCCGCCCTCCTTGCCCGAACCGGGATCCTTGGAGAGCTCGGCCGCCACCTTGGCGAAATCCTCGCCCTTCTTCAGGCGTTCGGCGACGGCCTTGGCCTGTGCCTCCTCCTCGACGAGGATATGGCGGGCGTTGACCTCCTCCTCCGGCGTCAGCGCCTTGAGCGTGTCGTCGAACAGCTTCTTCGCCGCTTCCGGAGTCGCCGCCTTCTTCGCCTCCAGCGCGAGATACTGGTCGAGCAGCACCTTGTCGCGGTTATAGGCGAGGCGCGCCACGAAATCGGGGCCCTCGCCGATCCTGGCGTCGGCGGCCGCCTTGGCCCCGAGCTTCAGATCGACCAGGTAGCTGATCACCTCGTCGCGCTTGCGCGCCTCCGGCACCTGCGCGAGGCGCTCGCCCAGATCCTCGGTGGCGAGAGCGATTTCGCGCTCGGTGATCGGCAGGCCGTTGACGCGTGCGACCACCGTGTCGGTCTGGGCGAGGGAGGCCGGCGCGGCCAGCAGCAATGCTGCGAGCGACAGGAGAGCGAGACGGGACGGCTTCATCGGGCGACCTTTCGCTGATGGTCGAAACGGGATCGATCGGCCAAGTGCCAGTTGAGCGCGGCAAAGGCAAGGCGGCCTAACTGCTTGGCGAAGATCTTCACGAAGCTTTGCTGTGGGGCGGCGCTGCGGCTTGCGTTCCGCGCGCCTCCCTTGGAACCGGCGTGGCAAAACATTACATCCGCGCCGGGCGCGCATCCTGCCGGCGAGCCCGGAAGGCGGCGCTGGACCGCGTCCGCTTCCGCGTCTAAACACGCGGTCGCATTGAGAATTACCCGGCTTTCGGCCGCGTGCGGTCCCGTCCCGCCCGCCGGACGCCCACTCCGAAAGGCCCACCATGCTCGGCGCGCTCGCAAAGAAGATCTTCGGTTCGTCGAACGACCGGCGCGTCAAGGGCTACGCGCCCCGCGTCGCCGCGATCAACGCGCTGGAGAAGGAGGTCTCCGCACTCAGCGACGAGGCGCTGAAGGCCCGCACGGCGCAGTTCCGCACGCAGATCGTCGGCGGAGCCAGGCTCGACGACCTGCTGGTCCCGGCTTTCGCCACGGTGCGCGAGGCGGCCAGGCGCGTGCTCGGCCAGCGGCCCTACGACGTGCAGCTCATCGGCGGCATGGTGCTGCACGAAGGCGCCATCGCCGAGATGAAGACCGGCGAGGGCAAGACGCTGGTCGCGACGCTGCCATGCTATCTCAACGCGCTCGAGGGCAAGGGCGTCCATGTCGTCACCGTCAACGACTATCTCGCCCGGCGCGACGCCGAATGGATGGCGAAGCTCTACAATTTCCTCGGCCTGACCGTCGGCATCATCGTCCATGGCATCGAGGACGAGGACCGCCAGCGCGCCTACGCATGCGACATCACCTACGGCACGAACAACGAATTCGGCTTCGACTATCTGCGCGACAACATGAAATACGACACCGCGCAGATGTCGCAGCGCGGCCACCATTTCGCGATCGTCGACGAGGTCGACTCGATTCTCGTCGATGAGGCGCGCACGCCGCTGATCATCTCCGGTCCGCTCGACGACAAGTCCGAACTCTACGTCCAGATCGACAAGCTGCTGCCCGGGCTCGTCAAGGGCGATTACGAAGTCGACGAGAAGCAGCGCGCC
>JAKFWE010000302.1 GCA_021732895.1 Allobosea sp.
GCAGATCGTCGCGGCCCGCGCGACGTTCCGGAGCAAGGCAGGCGGCGCGCCCGCGCCGGCGGTCGCGTTCCACGATCGCGATGCGTTCTGCGAGGCCGCCCCCCTGCGGGACAACCTGCTTTTCGGAGCCGTCGCGCATGGCGCCTCGTCGGCGCAGGAGCCGATCCTCCGCGCCATTCGCGAGGCCCTGACCGAAGTCGACATGGCGGCGCATGTCTACCGGCTCGGGCTCGACCAGCCTGCCGGTTATGCCGGCCGGCTGCTGTTTCCCAGCGCCAGGACGGGGCTGGCGCTGGCGCGCAGCCTGGTCAGGCGACCACGGATCCTGATCCTCAACGATGCGCTGGTCGCCCTCGGCCAGGTCGAGGCCGCCGCCGTGCTGGCCCGTATCCGAACGGACATGGCGGGACGCACGCTCATAGTCGCCGGCCGCAATCTCGCCGCCGCGCCGGGCTTCGATCTCACGGTCGCGTTCGAGGGGCCGAAGATCGCCGCCGTCACCGACGTCGCATCCGGCGAGGAGGTGGCGCACGCGCAGGCGTCGACGCCGCCACTCGCCACGGGCGTCGAGAGCGAAGAGATGCTGGCCCTGCGCCGCATCGCACTGTTTGCGGGCGTCGACATGCCGCGCCTGAGGCTGCTCGCCTTCACCAGCGAGCGTGTGCGCTTTGCAGTGGGCGAGACGCTGTTTCGACAGGGCGACGCGTCGGACTCGGCCTATGTCATTCTGGCGGGCGCGGCGGAGGTGTCGATCGAGACCGCCGACGGCTCCGTCGCGATCTCGCGGGTCGGCGAGAACGCGATCGTCGGCGAGATGGGCATCGTCACCGGCGATCCGCGCTCGGCGACGATCGTGGCGCGGACCGAACTGACGGCGCTGCGCCTGCGGAAAGAGGTTTTCCTGGCGTTGCTGGCCGAATTTCCGCAGATGGCGCTGTCGGTGACGCGCCTGATGGTCAGACGCCTGCAGGACAACGTCACCGCAATCGGAAAAGCCCGCAGATCAGGCTGACCGCGCGTGACCGGGCATGCCGGAGACGCGTCTTCGCCAGCAGGCTCACGTCACGGCGATCCGCAATACTTGCACCTTCAAAAAAATTGTGGACTTACGCTTGGCAAGGGCGACGTCGATGATGCTAGCCTGCTGGCGCAAACCTGAAGACGGAGGCTACAGGTGTCTCGCCAACGATTCCGGCTCGTCGGCCGTCATGCCGCATCTCCGCTGAAGCTCGCGCTGCTGTGCTGGCTGGCCTTTGCCGGCCCGGCGCTGGCGGAGCGGCGGGTCGCCCTCCTGATCGGCAACGCCGCCTATGCGAACGCGCCGCTCGCCAATCCGCTGAACGACGTCGCCGCCATGCGGACCGCCCTCGCCGGCGCCGGGTTCGACGTGATCGAGGCGAAGACCGATCTCGGCCGGCCCGCCATGTCGCGCGCGCTCGAGGCGTTCGAGAGCGCCGTCAAGGGGGCCGATATCGGCCTGGTCTTCTATTCCGGCCACGGCGTCGAGTTCGAAGGCCGGAACTATCTCGTCCCGATCGATGCGCGGCTGACATCGCCGGGCGACATCCGCTACGAGGCGATCCTCCTCGACGATGTGCTGCATGCGCTCGACGGCGCGACCCGGCTCAAGCTGGTCCTGCTCGACGCCTGCCGCGACAATCCCTTCGTCGGCGCGAGGCGCACCCGCAGCGGCGCGCAGAGCAAGGGGCTGGGCCGCACGGACGCCTCCGCCGACAACATGCTGATCGCCTATGCCGCAGCCCCCGGCCAGACCGCCAGCGACGGGGATGGCCGCAACAGCCCGTTCACCGAAGCTCTGGTCAGGCACCTGTTCAAGCCCGGCCTCTCCGTCGAGCGGGCGCTCGGCTGGGTCCGTGACGATGTCGTCGAGGCGACGCGCCGCGCCGGTCGGCCGCAGGTGCCGTTCCAGACCGGCTCGCTCGGGCGCGACGCAGTCATGCTGGGGCCGCCGGTCGCGGCCGCCGCAGCCTCGGCCGTCGGCGCGCCGCCGGCCGATCCCGACGCCGCCGCGCGCATCGATTACGGCATCGCCAGCGCGATCGGCACGAGCGCCGCCTGGGATACGTTTCTGGGCCGACACGGCGTCGGCTTCTACGCCGATCTCGCACGCGCCGCGCGGGAGAGACTGGCCGCCGCGGCGCCCCCTGGGCCTCACGAATGCGACCTGCTCGCCGCTCACGACGCCGACGCCGATCGCCCGCTCACGGCGCCGGGCGTCGCATTCGCACTGATCAGGACCGACAGCGCCATAGCGGCGTGCCGCAGGGCGGTGGCTGCTTTCCCGGCGACCGCACGTTTCAGCTTTCAGCTGGGACGGGCGCTCGCGTCGGGGAAGGATCACGCCGGCGCCGCGGCCGCCTATCGGGCGGCGGTCGGGCTTGGCCATGCCGGCGCGATGAGGCATCTGGCGCTCATGCATTTCGACGCGGAAGGCGTCCCGAAGAATGACGCCGAGGCGGTCAGGCTTTTGCAGGTCAGCGTCGATCGCGGCCATGCCCCGGCCTACGGGACCCTGGGTTGGGCCTACCGGAATGGCCGCGGCGTCGCGAACAACGACGCCGAGGCGCTGCGTCTCTACCGCAAGGGCGCGGAGCTTGGAGACGGCCTGTCGCTGAACAACCTCGGCGTTCTGTATCGGGAGGGAAGTCTTGTTCCAAAGGATCTCGCCGAGTCGGCGCGCCTTTTCAAGAGAGGCGCCGAACGGGGCGAGGCGCTCGCCATGACGAGCCTGGGCTGGGCCTACGAGAACGGGCTGGGCGTTCCGAAAAGCGATGTCGAAGCGGCGCGCCTCTATCGCCAGGGTGCGGAGCTTGGCGACATGGCGTCGCTGAACAATCTCGGCGTTTTCCATCGCGACGGGCGCGGCGTCGCGAGGGACCTCGCCGAGGCCGCGCGCCTGTTCAAGAAGAGCGCCGACCTAGGCAACGTCCTCGCCATGACCAATCTGGGCTTCGCTCATGAACGCGGCCAGGGCGTCTGGCAGAGCGACGCCGAAGCGCTGCGCCTCTACCGCATGGCCGCCGAAGGGGGAGACGCGGTGGCGCTGAACAATCTCGGCGTTTTCCATCGCGACGGGCGCGGCGTCGCGAAGGACCTCGCCGAGGCGGCGCGCCTGTTCAAGAAGAGCGCCGACCTCGGCAACGTTCTCGCCATGACCAATCTCGGCTTCGCTCATGAACGCGGCCAGGGCGTCTCGCAGAGCGCCGCCGAAGCGCTGCGCCTCTACCGCATGGGCGCCGAACAGGGCAACGCGGTGGCGCTGAACAATCTCGGCGTTTTCCATCGCGACGGGCGCGGCGTCGCGAGGGACCTCGCCGAGGCGGCGCGCCTGTTCAAGAAGAGCGCCGACCTAGGCAACGTTCTCGCCATGACCAATCTGGGCTTCGCTCATGAACGCGGCCAGGGCGTCTCGCAGAGCGACGCCGAAGCGCTGCGTTTTTACCGCATGGCCGCCGAAGGGGGAGACGCGGTGGCGCTGAACAATCTCGGCATTTTCCATCGCGATGGACGCGGCGTCGCGAAGGACCTCGCCGAGGCCGCGCGCCTGTTCAAGAAGAGCGCTGATCTCGGCCACGCCGCCGCCATGACCAATCTCGGCTTCGCTCACGAACGAGGCCAGGGCGTCTCGCAGAGCGCCGCCGAAGCGCTGCGGCTGTATCGGGAGGCGGGCGAGCTCGGGGAACCGTTCGCGATGCGCAATGTCGGTCTGATGCTGGAGAGGGGCGCCGGCACGACCAGAAACCTGTCCGAAGCCCGAAAATGGTTCCAGAGAGCCGTCGCCGCAGGCCATGAGGCGGCCAAGGCCGATCTGGCGCGCCTGCAATAGGCGCCTGCCAACGGGCGTGACCCGGGGGATCCGCCGCCCACGGGTCGCCGCGCGGGCTGCTGCTCCGCCTCAGCGCGTTCCGCCCTGCCCGGCCTGCTTGATCAACTGGAACAGGTCGTTGGCGGCCTCGGGCGAAGAGCGCCTGAAAGCGTCCAGATCAGGGTCGTTGCTCGGCCTGTCCGTCTTCGGTGGCGGCTTCTGAGGGCGCGCCGCCGGTTTGAGCTCGCGCGTCTCGCCCCCGCTCTCGATCGCCCGCAGGACCTTGTGGACCAGCCAGGGATCGCGATCGATGATCCCGCGCAGCGAGGCGTTGCGCGCGATCATCGCGGAATCGGCGGCCGAGAACATCGGCTCGGCCCTCACCAGATCGGCCCTCGCCGGCAGGCCCACGCCCAGCGTCAGCGCCAGCACGACGGGCCCGATCCCCCGGCTGATCAGCGCCGGCCAGTCGAAACCTCGCGCGGCCGGCCTCGGCTCGGCCATCGTCTTTCCCATCGCCGTCTTCGCGCTCGACATGGCCGCTCTCTCCGTTCGATCAGATGCGCTGGGCCTGGACCCGATGCCGCAGATCGCGCAGCACCCCGCCGAAGACCCGCTCGACGATGCCGTTCGAGCCGACGATGACCGTGCCGTGCGGCGACTTCCTGCGCTCGAGGAAGCCGGCCTGCGAGGCCGCGACGATGAGCTTTCGGCAGGTCTCGGTCGACATCACCGTCGCCAGGAAGCGCGCCAGGTTGGACTGGTCGAGATGGCCGGGCCTCTCGCGCCAGATTTCGACCAGCCTCGGCATCGTGTCGGCGGTGAAGATCGCGTCCAGCACGCGTTTGCGGTTCAGCCCGAGCCGCTTCATCTTGTCGGCGTCCCGGCTCAATGAATCGAGGTGCCGGTTGTGGACGTCGGCGAGGCCGCTGATCGCCTCGACGCTTTCGATGCCGCGCGCCCGCAGAAGATAGAAGAATTCGCTGAACTGATACATCGCCTCGATCCGCAGCGTCTCGATCACGTCCGGGTCCTGCGAGCGGCTCGCCGCGACGATGTTGCTGGTGAACAGCGCGCGCGACCAGAGCAGGCTCTCCTGCACGAACAGATCCGCTTCGAGCGCGGCGCTGTCCGTGAAAATATCGTTCGGGATCATCGGCGTCGTCATGGCTTCCGATGCAGCGAGAGCGTGCGCGAATCTCTCTAGCACAGGATCGGCCATGTCCAGCGTCGCAAGAGGCGACGCCGGCGGCGGCTACGCCGCCATCAGTCGACGATCTCGTAGATGCGTTCGGCGGTGCCGCGATCGACCGGGTCGATCTTGACCGGCTCCGGCCCGCGGGTCTGGATCTCGGCGTCGACGATCTCGTTGACCACTGCGCCGAGGTCGAGAATGTCGCCGCCGTCGAAATGCCGGTTGATGATCTCGTCGACCTTGCGGCTCTCGGGAACGACCACGACGCGGAGCTTGTTGGTGCCCGTCGGGGGTCTGATCTGGAAGCGGTATCCGGCGTTGCGCTGGGCGGCCGAGGGGATCGACAGGGTCCGTCCCGGCTCGATGCGGGCGAGCGCCGGGCTGGCGCCGGGCGCCGGAAAGGCCTTGGACGGATAGAGCTGATAGGACCGACCGCCGGGATTCTCGTTGTAGATGACGACGCTGCCGCGGACCGACGAGGTGACGCGCACCTCGATGAACGAGTTCAGCCGCAGCCTGTCCCCTTCGGCGATATCGAGCGTCACCTGAGCGAGCTGGCCCGGTGTGTTCGTCTGCGCGGCGCCGGCCGTCAGCGCGGAGACCCCGGCCTGCACCGGATTGGCCGCCTGGGCCGGGCTCGGCCGGTCCACGAAGACGGCGTCGCGGACGCGGGAGCGGATCCAGCCTTCGAAATGCCCGACCGAGGCATAGACGCCATAGAAACCCGCCTGGGCGCAGCCCTTGCCCCAGCTGACGACGCCGGTCTGCAATTGCTCGCCCTGGCCGTTGGGCATGAAGAGCGGCCCGCCGGAATCGCCCTGGCAGGAATCCTTGCCTCCCGCCTTGTAGCCGGCGCAGAAGGTCGCGTCGGTGATCTTGTCGGCGCCGTAGACGCCGCGGCATTCGCCCTGGTCCACGATCGGAACATCGACCTGGAGCAGGCGCGAGGATGACGGACCTTGCTGCTGCGTCGTGCCGAACCCCGCCACGGTCGACATCTTCTGCGGCTTCAGCATCTGGGGCGACTCGCTGCGGCCGACCAGCTTCTGGCGTGGAGCGCTGGCCCCTCCGTTCAGCTTCAGCAGCGCGACGTCGTTGAGCGTGCGGCCGGGGTCGTAATCCGGGTGGGAGATGATCTGGCCGCGGTTCACGGCCACGTCCCGGCCATCGCCACCCGCGAGATTGATCGTGCCTTCGCGGATGAAGAAGCTGACCGAACTGTCCTGTTTCGTCATCGCGGCGGCGCAGTGAGCGGCTGTGAGAACCCATTCCTTGCCGATGACGGTGCCGCCGCAAAAGTTCGTCGGCCTGCGGCCGGGCGCCCGCATGAAGATCGCAACGAGGCTCTGCCAGCGGCCGGGCTCCGCCGCGACGCCGCCGACGATTCGTGTCGATCGTTCGCCGGCGGCGATGATGTCGTCGATCGTCGGCTCGTCCGGCAGCGACCCCTGGCCGCTCTGCGCCGCCAGATGCGACGTCGGCGGCAGGGCGAGGACAGTCGCGCCGAGCACGAGGCCGGCGAGGCGGCTCAGCCGCCGACTGCAGCGGTTATCGGTGAAGGGCATCGGGCGGCTCCGGACGGGCTGGCGACGAGGCGAGAACGAACTCGCCGGCAAAAGACGCACCTGCGCGGCGCGGGCGCAGTGGTGCGCCCGCGCCGCTCACGGGCGCATTCAGGGCTCGATCGTGACGACCGCCTGGGCGAAGCCGGTCGTCTCGGCCGGCCGCGTCGGGACGACCGCGAGGTCGCGGTCGAAGCCTGCCTTGTCTTCGGCGCTGAGATAATCCGAAGCCGATTTGGCGATGAGCGCGACCGGCCGGGGCTCGCTCGTGCAGATCGCGGTCAGCGTTTCGGCGCCCGGCCCGGTCGCCACCACGTTCTGCGGCGCCGGGCCACCCGAAATCATCACCGTCTGCAGCCCGTTCACCGCGGCCGTCGGCATCGCGGCGCTTGGGAACAGCAGCCGGACCTTGCCCGCCTGGTCGGCGCTGTAGACCGACAGATGGCATGGACGCAGCGGGGTGACGGCGATGGTCAGCCGCTCGCCGACCTTGTAGCTGCGCTTGTCGGTGGCGAGCAGCAGCGGAAAGGTCGCGCCGGGGGCGCCGACGACCGGCAGCACGGCGCCGGACGTCGGCGTCGGCACGACGAAGACGCCGCCGCCGAAGACCTGGGGCGGAGCGCTGGCGACCGTCTTGATGATCTGGTTGGCCACGGCGATCCTGGTCTCGGGCGGGGGATTGGCGACCGCCACGGCGAGGTCGCGGTTCAGCGCTTCGACGCCGCCTTCGAGGCTGCGGAACACGCCCGCGCCGCCGGCGAAATGGCTCTCCGCGATGACGGTCATCGGCCTGGACGTCGCGATCACCTTGATCAGTTCGGCGCCCACGGGGCCTGACACCTTGATCTGGGTCCCGCTCGCGGACGAGGGAATCTCGAGCGTTTCGCCGGCCTTGATCCGGTTGTCGGTCTGGAACGCGTTGGGGAACAGGCGCGTCACCCGCCCGGTCGGGCCGATGTTGAGCACGGTGACGAAAGCGTCTTCATTCGACTTGACCGCCAGGCGCACGACCTCCCCGAGCCCATAGGTGGCGTTGGCGCGGTCGAGCAGGGTCAGGATCGCCAGCGAGCTCGGCTTGGGCTGGGCCGATTCGAAGACCTGATTCTGCTGGGGCGTGAGGTCGCGCGCGGTCTGGGCGCCGGCGGGCGCCACGACGGCGGCGAAGGCCAGCGCGGCGAGTGCGATCGTGCTGCTGAGCGTGTGGCGGACGGGGAGAGGCATGGCGGGGGTCCTTGAATCCGGGGAAGAGGAAAGGCGGTCCTGGAAGCCGCTAGTCGGTGACGCGGATCGTCTGCTTCGTGCTGCCCCAGCGGTTCCGGGGCGTGTCGGAAAGCCGCGTCGCGATCTGGGCCTCGAACTGCGCCGCGTTGATCTGGATATCGAGCGGCGTCGCGCTGAAGCCGCCGCCGGCGAAGCCCGGAAACCGGCTGCGCGTGGCGAGAAAGTAGACCACGTTGTCGCCCGTCTGCGGCGTTGCGCGCAGCACGAGCCCGGCCCGCGGCAGGAGAACGGCGCGGTTGGCCCGCAGCGGCAGGTTCTCGGTCAGCATCACCACCTTGCCGGAGGCGTTGGCGATGTAGAGATGGCCGAAACCGTTGTTGTTGGACTGGACGCGAAGCCGCAGCCGCGAACCGATCGGCAGCACCGACGGGCCGACCGGCGTCAGGCTGACATTGACGGGCAGGGTCTGCGCCGGCGCCGGGCGCGGCCGGTTCGCGCCGGGACGCGTCGCCTCGATGGTCAGATCGCGGGTCTGGGCCAGAACAGCATCCGAACTCGCCAGCAGGCCGAACAATGCCGCGCTGCCGCACAGTGTCTTGAGCGTCGAATATCGCATCGTTGCGTACCTTTGCGTCTCGTTACGGGGGATTTTTCAAAGGTCGCCCGCCGCCTGTCCGGCGGCGAGATGCGTCCTGCCCCCAACCGCAGCGACACCGTGCCATTGCGTTGGACAGCAACGTAACGAACGCTCGATCAACTGTTAAGGGGGCCAGACCGCCAGTCATTTGACAGGCTTAAATTCGATTGGAGGGGTGACGTCTTTCGACCCGCAGGTTTCGAGCCTAGCTTGTTTTGCATCAGGGCGATGGGCCCGGACGACAAACCTCGGAGACGAACAATGATCAGGCAGACCTTCATCGCTCTCGGCTTCTCGGTCCTGGCGGTCGCCGGGCTCAACAGCGCCGCCGTCGCCGAGACACGGCTCGAAAGCGCCTTCGCCGACATTCAGCCGACGGCCTCCGAATCGGGCGCCGATGACCGCCTGCTGATCGTCAACGGCAACACCGGACGGGTGGTCTATGACGACGGCCGCAACGACCTGTTCTGCGTCACCCGCCTGCGCGTGGTCGGCTACAACGATTATGGCCGGCCGATCCGCAAGCGCACGATGCGCTGCCGCTGAGCGGTGTCGCGATCGACCATCGGGGCAGGCGTCGCGTTCCGACGCCTGCCGCCAAAGCGAGGCGCCGGCGGCGAAGCGCCGGTCAAGGCCTTGGTGCTGACCCAACGTGTCGAAGCAAGTTGACCGTTGCGAGAACCAGACTAGATTTCGTCGAGCGTGCAATCGGGTTGCGCGTTTCTTCGTAGATTGACCCATTTCCAGCGGATTCGTTACGATGATCTTCAGAAGCCCCACAAGGCTGCTGGCAGCAGGCATCGTCCTCGCCGGCGGCTTCGCCTTCGGCGGCCCCGCTTTCGCGGCATGCCCGGACCGGGCCGCCGTGCTCTCGCGGCTGCTCGGCGGCCAGGATATCGCCGCCGCCGAACGCGCCGTCGACGAGATCGCCGCAGCGCGCGAATGCACCCCGGCGGAACGGCGCATGGCGCGCCGCGCCCTGGCGGAGCGCCTGATGGCGGAGGCGCGGCGTCTGCAGGAGAGCCCCTCCGATGCGGGCCGAGCCGAGGCGATGATCGAGAAGGCCGCCGCGCTGCGCGCGTTCTGGGCGGCCGCGATGGCGGATGGCGATCTCAAGCTGAAGCGCCGCGCCTTCGCGCCGGCCGCGCTCGCCTATCAGCAGGCGATCGACATGATCGCCGCCGACGCCGCCGACGCCGGGCGGCTCGACGTGCCGCGCGCCACGCTCGCCAGGCTGGCGGCGCGTGCGGACGAGGCAAGACACCTCGCCGCGTCCGGGCCGGGCGGTCAGCTCGTGGTCGTGGCCCAGGATCGCAACGGCCAGATGGGCGGCGTCTTCAGCCAGGTGCTGAATCGCGGCGCCGAAGCCGTCCGCATCCCCGTGCCGATCCTCTTCGTGTACAATTCCGACGAATTCACGCCGGTCGGGCGCGAGGCGGCGACGGAGTTCGCGCGGCTGCTGCAGGAGCGCCAGCCCGGCGTCGTCTCCGTCACCGGACATACCGACAGGGTCGGCGGCGACGAGTTCAATCAGGCGCTTTCGCTGCGCCGGGCGCGCAGGGTCGCCGAGTTCCTGAGGGCGAGCGGCTTCGCCGGGGAAATCCGCGTCGCCGGAAAAGGCAAGACCGAGCCCAGGCAACTGAGCGACGCGACCAGCTACGACCAGGCCCAGATCGACGAGCTGAACCGGCGCGTCGAGTTCGATTGGAAATCCTGAGCCATGACGCGCTTTCGGTCGCTGCGAACCCTGTCGGCGCTGCTCGGCGCTCTCGCCGCCGCCTGCCTGTTCGACCCGGGCGGCGTCGCCGCGGAGACGCATGCGCTCGTGGTCGGCATCGACAAATACCGCAATGTCCGGCCGCTGCGCGGCGCCGTCGCCGATGCTCTGGACATCAGCGCCGCGTTGACGCGCCGCGGCGTCGCGGTCAGGCCGCTGCTCGACGGCCAGGCGACGCGCGCCGCCGTTCTGGGAGAGCTGGACCGGATCGTGGCGAGGGCGCGCCGGGGCGATCTCGTGATCATCGCCTT
>JAKFWE010000220.1 GCA_021732895.1 Allobosea sp.
GGCTCGCCGCCGCGCTTATGCTGGGCGCCGACGGCGTGCTCGTCGGCACCCGCTTCTGGGCGAGCCGCGAGGCGCTGGTCCACCCCCGGCATCAGGCGGCGGCGCTGGCTGCGACCGGCGACGAAACCGTGCGCTCCTCGCTGCCCGACATCGCCCGCCGGCTCGACTGGCCGAAGCCCTTCGACATCAGGGTGGCCGACAACGCCTTCATCGCGCGCTGGTCCGGCCGGGACATGGCGCTGAGGGACGCGATCGAGAGCGAGGCTCCGGCCTATCGCGAGGCCTTCGCGGCCGGCGACCCCGACAACGCCGCCGTGATCTTCGGCGAGGCTGCCGGGCTGATCGCGGATGTTCCGGCAGCCGGCGAAATCGTCGAGCGCATGGCGGCCGAGGCGGTTGCCGCTCTGGCGGGATCGGCGACGATCATCGCCGGATGACGTGTCTGGCGGGCGCTCCGCGTGATCAGCGCAGCAGCCGCAGCAGGCCGCCCGCTCTCAGCGCCGCCGCGGCGACCAGCCCGTAGATCGCCAGGGCGGCCAGGCCGACGCCGGCAAGCGCGACCAGCTTCGGCTCGAACGGCGCGCCGGCGGCCGCATTCTGGAACGCCGGCGCCACCGCCTTGGCGGCGACGCCGGCGAGCCCGGCCGCGACGGCCGCGATCGCGATCAGCGCGGGCAGGCCATGCTCCGGCCGCGTCAGCCCGCGCCGTAGCGCCAGCGCGAACAGCGCGCCGACATTGATCCAGGCGCCGGCCGCCGTCGCCAGCGCCAGCCCTGCCGCGCCGAGATCGCGCCAGAGCAGCAGCTTAAGCCCGACATTGGCGGCGATCGCGAAAAGCGAGACCAGCATCGGCGTCATCGTGTCGCCGCGCGCCTGGAAGCTCGCGACCTGCGTGCGGATCAGCACGATCGCCGGCAGGCCCACGGCATAGGCGAACAGCACCTGGCCCGCCGCCCGGCTCGCGGCCGCGTCGAAGCGCCCGCGCTCGAACAGGGCCGAGACGATGAGCTCGGGAATGGCGAGGAAGGCGGCGGCGAAAGGGGCCGCCGCGACGACCGTCAGGGCGACCGCGCGGTTCTGCGCCCGGTCGGAGCCCGCGACGTCGCCGGCCGCCAGCAGCCGGCTCATGGTCGGCAGCAGCACGGTGCCGACGCCGATGGCGATGACGCCGATCGGCAACTGGTAGAGCCGTTCGGCATAGTAGAGCGCGGCATAGGCGCCCGCCGGCAAGAGAGAGGCGATGATCGTGTCGGCGAACAGCGCGATCTGGACGCCGGCCGAGCCGATCACGGCCGGTCCGAAGGCCTTGAGGAAACTTTTCACATCGGCGTCAAGGCGCGGCCGCGTCAGCGCCGCCGCCACGCCGGCCCGTCGCGCGGCGACGGCCAGCAGCAGCCATTCGAGCAGGCCGGCCAGCGCCACGCCCCAGGCGGCGGCATGGGCGGCGTCGGGGAAGAGGAAGGCGGTGGCGAGCGCCCCGATCAGGCACAGGTTCAGCAGGATCGGCGCGGCGGCGGCGATCGCGAAGCGGTCGACGGCGTTGAGATTGGCCGAGAGCAGCGTCACCAGCGTGATGAACAGCAGATAGGGAAAGGTGATGCGGCTCAGCGCGACGGCGAGGTCGAAGCGTTGCGGGTCGTTGGCGAAGCCGGGCGCCAGCAGCCGCACGATCTCGGGCATGAAGGGCAGGGCGAGGCCCAGCAGAACGAGCTGGACGATCAGGTTCAGGCTGAACACGCGGTTGGCGAACAGGCCGGCGGCCGCTTCGCCGGCCTGCTGGCGGATGCGCGCATAGGCCGGTATGTAGGCTTGGTTGACCGCGCCCTCGCCGAAGATCGCCCGGAAATGGTTGGGCAGCCTGAGCGCCACCGAGAACGCGTCCATCATGGCGCCGGCTCCCAGCACCGCCGCCAGCACGACGTCGCGGGCGAAGCCGCTCAGGCGCGAGAGCAGCGTGAAGCCGCCGACGGAGAGAATCTTGCGAAACATCAGCTCTCGACAGCTTTTCTGACCATGATCGCGCTGTCATCCCGGGCGACCGAAGGGAGACCCGGGATCCATGCCTGAGCCTACCCGGCGATGGTCTGGAATGGATCCCGGATCGGCGCGGCTTCGCCGCTTGTCCGGGATGACGGCGCGTTCATGGAAAGTGCAAGAAAAGGAACGACGCCGCCTTCATTCCAGATCGATCCGTCGCCGTCTACCGGATCAGCGGCGGCAGCGCGTCGCCGCGCGGATGATCGACGGTGCGGGCGTCGAAGCCGACGCGCTCTCCGATCAGGTAGAGCGGCCGGCGCTTCACCTCGGCGAAGATCCGCCCGACATATTCCCCGATCAGCCCCAGCGAGATCAACTGGATGCTCGAAAAGAACATGATCGAGACGATCAGCGAGGGAAAGCCCGGCAGGTCCGTGCCGAAGACCAGCGTGCGCAGCAGGAAGAACAGCCCTGTCAGGGTCGAGATCAGCGCGATCGCCACGCCGGCCCAGGTCGCGATCTTGAGCGGCACGGTCGAGAACGAGGACAGGCCGTCGAAGGCGAAGGAGAACAGCCGCCCGAAACGAAACTTGGTCTGGCCATGGGCGCGTTCGGCCACCTCGAAGGTCACGCCGGCCGAGGCGAAGCCGACCCAGGCGTAGAGCCCTTTCGAGAAGCGGGCGCGCTCCGGGAGAGCCCGCAGGGCGTCGACGACCTTGCGGTCGAGCAGCCGGAAATCGCCCGCTCCCGCCGGCAGTTCGGTTTCGCCGAAGCGGGCGAAGAGCTTGTAGAAGGCCCTCGCGAAATTGCGTTTCAGCCGGCTTTCGCCGTCGCGGTCGGTGCGCTGGCCGTAGACGTTGAGAAAGCCTTCGCGCCATTTCGCCAGGAAGGCCGGGATCGTCTCCGGCGGGTGCTGCAGGTCGGCGTCCATGATCACGACGGCGTCGCCCGCCGCATGGTCGAGGCCGGCGGCGATCGCGATCTCCTTGCCGAAATTGCGGCTGAAGGAAATGGCGCTGACGCGCGCATCCTCCGCGCAGAGCCGCCTGAGCACGGCCAGCGTGTCGTCACGGCTGCCATCGTCGACGCAGACCAGCTCCCAGGACGACACCGCGGCGGCGAGCACGGTGTTCAGGCGTGCGACGAGCAGGGGCAGGTTCTCGGCTTCGTTGTGCACGGGCACGACGATGGAGAGTTCCGGGCGGCCCTGCGCCGGAACTCGCGGAGAAGCGGAAGGGGAAGCGGACGCGTTGGACACCACAAACCTCTCGATCCGGCCCGGCCCGGCCCGGCCCGGCCCGCGAGCCGGGCGGACCCGGACGACGCGGATGACGTGGCGCGCACGGAGCCCTAAAGCTCGTGCGCGAGCAGGCGCCGCGCTCACGCGCCGCCTCGCGAGGCGACCTCTACACGCTCGCCGATGAACGGGGAACAACGACGCAGATGGTGACGCGTTTCGTGCTTTGCGCCGATGATTTCGCCCTGACCGAGGGCGTCAGCCGCTCGATCCTGGAACTGCTGGGGGACGGCCGGCTGTCGGCGGCCGGCGCCATGACCAACCGGCCCCATTGGCGTCGTCTGGCGCCCGAGTTCGCCGCCTTCTCCGGCCGGGCCGATCTCGGCCTTCATCTCAACCTGACCTGCGCCGCGCCGCTCGGGGCCATGCCGCGCGTCGCGCCGGGCGGCGCGTTGCCACGGCTCGGGGCGCTGGCGCGGGCGGCGGCGGCCTCGTCGCAGGCCCGCGCCGAGATCGCGGCCGAGATCGGCCGCCAGCTCGACGCCTTCGAGGATGCGCTCGGCCGCCCTCCCGACTTCCTCGACGGGCACCAGCATGTGCATGTGCTGCCGGGCGTGCGCCGCGCGGTTCTCGATGCGCTGTCCGGGCGCTACCCGGCCGGCGCCGTCTACCTGCGCGATCCGGTCGATTCGCCTGGCGCGATCATGGTGCGCGGCGTCGCGGTGACCAAGGCCCTCGTCATCGCCGGCCTGTCGCTGGGCCTGCGGCGGCAGGCCGGCCGGCGCGGCGTTCCGGTCAACCGGGGCTTTTCGGGCGCATCGCCCTTCGATCCGCGGCGCGATTTCGACGCTGATCTGCGGCGGTTTCTGGTCGTGCCTGGTCAGGCCCATCTGGTGATGTGCCACCCCGGGCATATCGACGACGAACTGCCCGGACTCGATCCGGTGGTGGCGACGCGCCCGCTCGAGCACGCGGCGATCGCAGCCTTCGCGCCGCCGGAGGGTTTCGTGCTGGCCAGGTTCCAGGCCCTGGGCTGAACCGGCGCGCCGGTGGTGAAAATATCAGCGTTAATCCGCTGCTAACGCAATCGAATCTTTACCCTCTTTGCGGCATCGTCGGTGCGCTTGGTTCGTTCCGTTCGGGACGGTCTGATGCCGGAATCGATCGGGACGACGACAAGATGAATTGGTTCAAGCGCAGCGCAGCCCCGGCGAGTGCGGATCGGTCCCCGGCCAGCGAGGGCCCGTCGCGCTCGCTCAGCAGCCAGATCGCCGGCGCGGCGGTCGCGATCGTCGCCGTCGCAATCGTCCTGGTGGTCATCGCCGTCGCCCGCTACAACGACGCCAAGACGCGCGGCGATCTGGAGCAGAAGATGGCGGCGTTGACGACCATGGTCGTCAACGCCTCGCCGACGCTGATCCTGTCGCGGGACACCAACACGCTCGGCTACATTCTCGAATCGCTGCGGGGCGACCCGGATTTCCACTCCGGCATCGTCGCCGACGACATCTCGACGCTGGCGAGCGCGGGCCGGACCGAGGACGCCCGTCTGTCGCTGACGCCGCGCGCCCTGACTGCGAAACTGGGCGAGGCGCCGTGGGACGCGCTGGCGAAGATGAAGGTCGCCCAGTTCGAGGACGAGACCTATGTCACGCGCCTGCATGTCGTGGTCGTCGGCGGCCAGAACAAGCAGATCGGCTATGTCGCGATCCGCTTCGACAAGACGCGGCTCGTCGCCCGCGCCACGCTGGAGCAGTTCGTCACCATGGGCATCGGCCTGCTCATCCTGCTGGTGCTCGGCCCGCTGCTCTGGGTCTCGCTGTCGCGCACGATGAAGCCGCTCAAGAGCATGACGAAGGCGATCGTCCGGATCTCCGACGGCAAGCTCGACACCACGATCGACGCGATGGGCCGCCGCGACGAGATCGGCGCCATCGCGCATGCGCTCGGCATCCTCAAGGTCCGCCTCGCCGAGCGCGCCTCGCTGCAGGAGAAACAGCACGTCAGCGAGGCCGAGCGACGCCAGCGCGAGCAGAGCGTCGATGAGGCGATCGGGCTGTTCCGGGCCGAGGTCGGCGTCGCGCTCGAAGCCTTCAAGAGCAACGCCGAGCGGATGAGCGAGGCCTCCGACGGGCTCGCCCGCGTCGCGGCGGAATCCTCCGGACGCGCCGCGCGCGCCGCCCAGAACTCGCACGGCGCCTCCGCCAATGTCGAGAACGCCGCCCAGGCGGCCGAGGAGATGGGCGCGGCCATCCGGGAAGTCGAATTCCAGGTCCGTCGCGTGCGCACCGAGATCGTCGAGGCGGCTTCCGTCTCACGCGACACGGCGAGTTCGGTGCGAGCGCTCGACGAGACGGCGCGCGCCATCGGCGAGGTCGTCAATCTGATCCGCGACATCGCCGCCCAGACCAATCTCCTGGCGCTGAACGGCACGATCGAGGCCGCCCGCGCCGGCGAGGCGGGGCGCGGCTTCGCCGTCGTCGCCTCCGAGGTCAAGAGCCTCGCCGCCCAGACGGCCGACGCCACCGACCGCATCGTCGCGCAGGTCGGTGCGATCCAGGGCGCCACTGGCGAGGTCGTCGGCGCCATCCAGAACATCGCCGAGCGCATGGGCGCCATCGAGAATTTCGCCAACTCGGTCGCGACCTCGATCGAGCAGCAGGCGATCGCCACCGGCGAGATCGCCAGCGGCGTCGCCATGGCCTCCTCGTCGGCGCTCTCGGTGTCGAGCGATCTCAGCGTGCTGGCCGACAGCGTCGAGGAGACCGGACGCTCGGCGCAGCAGGTGCGCGAGGCGTCGGGCGAGGTGGCGGCCCAGGCGCTGCGCCTGCGCAGCACGGTCGACCAGTTCCTGCGGAGTGTCGCGGCGTGATCAGAGCGCGGCGGCGATCGCGCTGATCCGGCTGCGCAGCCAGGCGTTGGCCTGGTCGTTGCGGGCCTGCGGGTTCCACAGCATCTCGATGCGCCAGGCCGGCATCGGCAAGGGCAGCGGGAAGCTGACCAGCCCGGCCCCGGAAAACCGCGCCGCGATCCGGCCCGGCAGAGCGGTGACCAGATCGCTCGAGGCCAGCAGCGCCGGCAGCGCCATCATGTGCGGCAGCGTCACCACGATCCGCCGCGCGAGGCCGCGCTCCGCCAGCAGACGGTCGATCTCGCCGATCGCGTCGCGCCGCACCGAAACGAGCGCGTGCCGCTGACGCAGCCAGGCGTCGAGCGTCATGGCCCCGTCAGCCAAGGCCGGATGGCCCGCGCGGGCAACGCCGACGAAGCTCTAGCGGCACAGGCGCTGGCGCACCGAACGCTCCGGCGGTTTCTGGAAGACGCCGAGCGCCAGGTCGATGACGCCCCTGTCGATCAGCGCGCCGATATCGTCCTTGTCGTAGCCGACGATGCGCAGCGTCGCGTCCGGAGCCTCGTTTTCAAGCGCGGCGAGGAAGGGCGGCAGCAGCACCGTGGTCGTGTAATCGGTGCTGGCGATGGTGAAGGTCTGGGCCGTGCCGGCAGGGTCGAAGGCGAGGCTCGGGTTGAGCGCCTGGCGCAACTGGGCAAGCGCCGCCTCGACGGCCGGCGCGATTTGCAGCGCCTTCGGGGTCGGCTGCATCTCGCCGCCGGCGCGCACGAACAATTCGTCGCCGAACAGCTTTCTCAATCGGGCGAGCGCTCCGCTCAGCGCCGGCTGCCGCAGGCCGAGTTGCGCCGCCGCCAGGCTGATGCTGCGGGTCGCCCGGATTGCGTCGAAGGCGACGAGCAGATTGAGGTCGATGCCATGAAGCGTCATCGGCGTCAGCAATACCGACTATCGCATTCGGCGCATAGACGAAGATCGCCCGACGCGACATCTGGAGCGGACAGGAGGTGAGTCATGTCCGACCCAGCCGCGATCGTCACCCGCTTCATCACGCAGTTTCTCGGCTCGGCCGATCTGGTCGCGGCCGACGCCACCCTGCATCCGCAAGTGCAGGGCGTCACCGGGCTTAAGCCGATGGGCCCGATCGACGGGCGCGAGGAGTACAAGGCCATCGTCACGGCCTTCGTCGCGGCGTTCCCGGCGCAGAGTCCGGTCGAGATCATCGACCAGTTCGTCTCGCAAGACGGGACGCGCGTGGTGACGCGCTTTCACTCGCGCCAGCGCCATGCCGGGGACTTCTTCGGCGTCGCCGCGACGAACCGGGTGATCCTGTTCGACGAGACGCATGTCGCGCGCGTGCGTGACGGGCTGATCGTCGAGAACATCGTCAGCGCGACCAATCTCGAATTCGAGATGCTGATGGCGCCTGTGCTGACGCCGATGATCTTGAAATGAAGCGCCGCGCCGCTGCGGCGAGCAGGGAGACGAGACCGTGAAACACCTGTTGATCGCGGGCTTTGGGCCGGGAATCGGAGCGGCCGTCGCCCGCCGCTTCGCCACCGAAGGCTTCACGCTCTCGCTGCTGGCGCGGGGACGCGACGCGCTGGACGCGGCTGAAGCAGGCTTTGCCGCCCAGGGCGTCGCCGCGCGCGGTTTCGTCGCCGATCTGTCCGACACGGCCTCGACCCGCGATGCGCTGGCCGAGGCCGTCGCGACATCGGGTTCTCCCGATGTCCTGATCTACAACGCCGCGCGGTGGCGCGAGGCGCGGACGATGAGCCTGCCGCCGGAGGATTTCGCGCAGGATCTGTCGCTGGCCGTCACGGGAGCGCTCGTCTGCGCGCAAGCCCTCCATCCCGCGATGCGGGCGCGCCGATCGGGAACGATGCTGTTCACCGGTGGGGGGCTCGCGCTCCATCCCGGCTCGGGCGCAGGCGTCGCCTCGCTCACGGCAGGCAAGGCGGCCTTGCGCGGGCTCGTCCATGCGCTCGCCGCCGAGCTTGCGCCGGAGGGCATCCATGTCGCCACGGTCACGATCGCCGGTCAGGTCGCGCCCGGCACGGCCTTCGATCCCGACATCATCGCCGGGCATTATTGGGATCTGCATATGCAACCGCCGGCCGCATGGGAGGTCGAGCGGGTCTTTCGGGCCTGAGCGCGGCGACCACCGCCGACAAAAAACGGGGCCGCGAGGCCCCGTTTCCGTATCCGGTTTCCGGAAGAATCAGGCCTTGGCCGCGCCGTCATACATCTCGGCGACATAGTCCCAGTTCACCAGGCTCTCGAGGAAGGCCTTGAGATAGTCCGGGCGGCGGTTGCGGTAGTCGATATAGTAGGAATGCTCCCAGACGTCGCAGCCGAGGATCGGCATCGCGCCGTTGACCAGCGGGCTCTCGCCGTTGGGAGTCTTGCTGACGGCGATCTTGCCGCCCTTCACTTCCAGCCAGGCCCAGCCCGAACCGAACTGGCCGACGCCGGCGGCGACGAAATCTTCCTTCATCTTCTCGACCGAGCCGAACGAATCGACGATCGCCTTCTCCAGCGCGCCGGGGATCTTGCCGCCGCCATTGGGCTTCATCCACTTCCAGAAATGGAGATGGTTGTAGTGCTGGCCGGCATTGTTGAACACGGCGGGGTTCTTGCCGTGCGAGGCCTTGACGATTTCCTCGAGCGACTTGCCCTCGTATTCGGTGCCCTTGATCGCATTGTTGCCGTTGGTGACGTAGGCGAGGTGATGCTTGTCGTGGTGGAACTCGAGCGTCTCCTTCGACATGAAGGGCTGCAGCGCGTCGTGAGCATAGGGCAGATCGGGCAGGGTGAAGGTCATGGGGCCTCTCCTTGGCTGGCGCATCGCTGGGCTGAGAATGGCTTCTTTATGAACGGCTTGGGCCGGAACGGCCCGGCGGCGCCCTCCGCCATTCCGGCCGTTAGTTAAGGCTCGCCGAGGCCAGCGGCAACCGTCGCCTCCGCCCGGGACCGGCGCCGCGGCAAGCTGGTGGCCGCCGCCGGGGCAGGGCGTGGCGCGCCACACTGACGCCGCTTTTGGCGGCGAAATCCGATCGTCGGAATGAAACCGTTTTTTATTCAAAGCGTTAGAAGATCACGTCGTCGCTCGATGACGAAGACCGGAGCATGGCCGTCGCGGCTTTCCGGCGCGATACGGGGGGTCGGCGTTGATCATTTTGTTTTTTTTGCTGGGACTGGGATTGCTGTGCGGCGGCGGCTACGCCGTTTTCGACGGCTGGCCCTACCTCGTCCTGGAGCGCGGCTTCACGCAGGTCATCATCGGCTCGGTGGCCGTGACGGCGGGGCTCGTGCTGCTGGCCCTGTCCGGTGTGCTGGCGGAGCTGCGCCGGGTCAGGCGCATGGTCGCGGTCGCGATGACGGGTCTGGCGACCGGTCTGGCGGCGCGCGACGATCGCGGCGAGCCGGCCCCTGACGGCGTGGCGTCGGAGCCGAGCCTGCCCGGCCCCGGCGGGCTGGCGGCTATGGCCGCCTCGGCCGGCGCCGTCGCGCTCCCGGCATCGCGGCCGTCGAGCGCCGATCGCCCCGGTCCGCCGGAACCGGAGCGCCCTTCCGGTGAAATCGCGGACGCCCATTCCGCGCCGGACCCCGCGCGCCCGGAGCCGGAACCGGACACGACCGATCTTTGGAGCGGCGCGAGCGCGGCCCCGGACAGGCTCGCTCTCGATCAGGCGGATCGCCGGGGCGCCGCGCTCGCACCGGACGCCCCGCCTGCGGACGGGTCGTCTCCCGACGAGATCGCCGCCGATCCGGCGTCGGCCGGGCCGGGTCCGGAAGACGGTCCCGCCCCGCCGGCGCAGACGGAGACCGAACCCGCTCGGGCGCTGGACAACGCTCTGTCGGAACCCGACGAGGCTCAGAACGATCCCGTGGACGATCGGGTCGAAGCCGGAGGGACGCCGAGCGTCGCGGCCGGGCCGACGCCGTCCGACCGGGCGCAGGAGCGCGCCCCGGAGATGTGGTGGCCGCGGATCGACGCGCCCGCCCGCGAGGCGGCCGAGGAGCCGTCGACCGCCTCCCCGTCGCCAGAGCTCGACGATTTCGACAGGCTGCGCGATCGGCTGACCTCCGGACCGACGCAGACGCAAGGGGCGTGGATCGAACCGTCGCCGGAGCGCGCCCTGGCTTCGGCGTCGTCCTGGATGACGGCGCTGGAGACGGAGCGCCCGTCCGGGGACGATGGCGCGCGCGAGGCTGACGCCGCGCCTCCGGTCTGGCCGCCGCAGACGTCGCCGGCCGTCGCGTCCGAATGGAACGAACCCGACGAGCCCCCGGCCATCGACGGCGCAGCCCCGCCGGACGGCGAGCATGGGGAGCGCGAGCCGGCCGCGACGGCCGACGATGTGACGCC
>JAKFWE010000076.1 GCA_021732895.1 Allobosea sp.
ATGGCCGCGATGTCGCGGGCTCCTCCACGAGCCGTGTGCCGGATGCCATCGCGGAGGCTGCGGCGCTTCAGGAGCAGGGCTCCGAAGGCGGGATGGGCGCGCATGTTCAGATGTCGCGCCCCGTCGATCCCGCGCCCGGCGCCGGCGCGCAGGACCGGACCGACCAGGAGATCGGCGGCGAGCATGTGCGCACCGCGCTGAGCCTCGAGATTCGCGACAACGTGCTCTGCGTCTTCCTGCCGCCGGTCGAGGCGCTCGAGGACTATCTCGATCTGATCGCCAGCGTCGAGGCGGTCGCCGGCGAGACCGGGCTGCCCGTGCATATCGAGGGCTACAGCCCGCCGCACGATCCGCGGCTGAGCGTCATCAAGGTCACGCCCGATCCCGGCGTGATCGAGGTGAACATCCACCCGGCCAGGACCTGGCGCGAGGCGGTCGAGATTACCCGCGGCGTCTATGAGGAAGCGCGGCAGTCGCGGCTCTGCGCCGAGAAATTCATGGTCGACGGCCGCCATACCGGCACCGGCGGCGGCAACCACGTCGTGCTCGGCGGCGTGACGCCGCCGGATTCGCCGTTCCTGCGCCGGCCCGATCTGCTGCGCAGCATCATCCTCTACTGGAACCGGCATCCGGCGCTGTCATACCTGTTTTCCGGCCTGTTCATCGGGCCGACCAGCCAGGCCCCGCGCATCGACGAGGCGCGGCAGGACCAGCTCTACGAGCTGGAAATCGCGCTGTCGCAGATTCCGGGCGCCGCCGACCCGGGCGTCCCTTTGTGGCTTATCGACCGGCTGCTGCGCAACATCCTGGTCGATGTCTCGGGCAATACGCACCGCACCGAAATCTGCATCGACAAGCTCTATTCGCCGGACGGGCCGACAGGCCGGCTCGGCCTGATCGAGTTCCGCTCCTTCGAGATGCCGCCCGATGCGCGCATGTCGCTGGCGCAGCAATTGCTGATCCGGGCTCTGGTGGCGTGGTTCTGGCGCGAGCCGCAGGCCGGCAAGCTGGTGCGCTGGGGCACGAGCCTGCACGACCGCTTCATGCTGCCCGAAATGGTCTGGCGCGATTTCAGGGACGTGCTCTCCGATCTCGGCGCCGCCGGCTACGCCTTCGATCCGGCCTGGTTCGAGGCGCAGGCCGAATTCCGCTTCCCGTTCTTCGGAAAGGTCGAGCATGGCGGCGTTTCGCTGGAGCTGCGGCAGGCGCTCGAGCCCTGGCATGTGATGGGCGAGGAGGGCGCGATCGGCGGCACGGTCCGCTACGTCGATTCGTCCGTCGAGCGCCTGCAGGTCAAGGCGACGGGTCTCGTCTCCGGCCGCCATGTCGTGACGTGCAACGGCCGGCGATTGCCGATGACGGCGCTCGCGGGCGCGGATGCAGCCGTTGCCGGCCTGCGCTTCAAGGCGTGGAAGCCGGCCTCGGGCCTGCATCCGACGATCCCGGTGCACGCGCCGCTGACCTTCGACATCGTCGACACCTGGGTCGGGCGCTCGCTCGGCGGCTGCGTCTACCATGTCGCCCATCCCGGCGGACGCAATTATGAGACACCGCCTGTGAATTCCTACGAGGCCGAAGCACGCCGCCTCGCCCGCTTCGAGTCGATCGGCCATACTCCGGGAGGGGTTTCGATTCCGGCCGAGGAGCGCCACCCCGATTTCCCGATGACGCTGGATCTGCGCCGCCCACCTGGAGTCTAGAACCGAGCCATGGCGTTGCAGGGTCGAGCCCCGTCGATGCGGACCCGGAGCGAGCGGCGCGACGCGCTGATGGCGGGCTATACGCCGCTGCCGGGCGCCCGCGACGAGTTGATGGCCGCCGATGGCTCGGTGAGGCCGCATTGGGGGCGGTTCCTCGCGGAATGGAGCGCGCTGTCCCGGGACGAGCTGAGCCAGCGCTTCGGCCTCGCCGACCGGCATGTGCGCGACACCGGCGTGTCGTACCGGGTCCATGGCGACGTCGACGAGCACGACCCGCTGGCCGGCGAACGCGCCTGGCCGCTGAACCATGTCCCGCTGGTCCTGACCGGCGCGGAATGGCAGGTGATCGCCGCGGGCGTGGCGCAGCGGGCGAAGCTGCTTTCGGGGTTGCTCGACGATATCTACGGCTCCGGCGACATGGTGGCGCGCGGCGTGCTGCCGGCCTCGATCATCACCGGCAGCCCCGACTATCTGCGGCCCCTGCAGGGCGCGCCGGGCGGCGCCGGGCTGCAACTCTACGCCGCCGACCTCGGGCGCGGGCCGGACGGGCGCTGGTGGGTGCTCGGAGACCGCACGCAGGCGCCCTCCGGCGCGGGCTATGCGCTGGAGAACCGGCTAGCGCTGGGGCGCGCCTTCCCGGACCTGTTCCGGACGATGAACATCGAGCGGCTGGCCGCGTTCTTCCAGGGCTTCCGCGCCGGGCTCGTCTCCGGCTCCAAGCGCGTCGAGCCGCGCATCTGCCTGCTGACGCCGGGCCCGCTCAACGAGAGCTATTTCGAGCAGGCCTATCTCGCGCGCTATCTCGGCTTCCTGCTCGTCGAGGGCGGCGATCTCGTGATGCGCGACAGCCGCGTGCATGTGCGCACCATCGCCGGGCTGAAGCGCGCCGACGTGATCTGGCGGCGCATCGACGGGGATTTCTCCGATCCGCTCGAACTCAACGCCGCCTCGGCGCTCGGCGTCGCCGGCCTCGTCCACGCCGTGCGCGCAGGCAATGTCCATGTCGCCAACGGCCTCGGCTCCGGCGTCGTCGAGGCGCGGGCGCTGATGGGCTTCATGCCAGCGCTGGCGCGGCAGATGCTCGGCGAGGACCTGATCCTGCCCAATGTCGCGACCTGGTGGTGCGGGCAGGCGCGCGAACGCCAGATCGTGCTGGACCGGCTCGACGACATGACGGTCGCGCCGGCGTTCCGCTCGGCCGGCTACGGCGCCGATTTCGAGCCGGTGCTGGCCGGCGATCTCGGCGACGCCGAGCGCGCGGCGCTGCGGGCCCGGATCGCGGCGCGCGGCATGGACTATGTCGGCCAGGAGGTGGTGCGGCTTTCGACCATGCCGGTCTTCCAGAACGGCCGCCTGCAGCCGCGGCCGATGACGCTGCGGGTTTTCGCAGCCGCGACGCCCGAGGGCTGGAAGGTGATGCCCGGCGGCTTCTGCCGCATCTCCGACGAACCCGACGCGCGGGCCGTCTCGATGCGCAGCGGCGTGCGCTCGAGCGACGTCTGGGTGATGTCCGACCGGCCGGTCGAGGCGGTGACGCTGCTGCCGAGCAGCGAGACGATCAGCATCCGGCGCATGGTCGGCACGCTGCCGAGCCGGGCCGCCGACAACCTGTTCTGGCTCGGACGCTATCTCGAGCGCACCGAGGCGACGCTGCGGCTGGTGCGGGCGCTGCTCTGCCGGCTGATCGACGCCGACGACGCCACGCCGGGCCGCTCCGACACGCTGAAGCGGCTGGCCAACCTGCTCGTCGCATGGGGCGCGGCCCCCGGCGGCAAGGGCCAGAAGCCGGCGAGCCAGGCTTCGAACGCGTTGCACGGGCTCGACCATTACGGCTCCGCCCTGGCGACCGTGCGCGAGGCGCGGCGCACGGCGTCGGTGATCCGCGAACGCCTCTCGATCGACGCCTGGCGGCTGTTCGGCGACCTCGAAAGGCAGGTCACGCTGGAGCGCGGCGGGCCGCGCAGCGAGGGCGCCGCCTACGAAATCGCCGACACCGCCCTGAAATCGCTCGCCGCTTTCTCCGGCCTGAGCCAGGAGAACATGGTGCGCGGCCCGGGCTGGCGTTTCCTCGACATCGGCCGCCGGATCGAACGCGGCGTGGCGACCTGCCGCTTCGCCCGCCATTTCGCCGACGCAGCCGTGCCTGGCGACGGGCTCGACGCCCTGCTCGACCTGACCGATTCGCAAATCACCTACCGGTCGCGCTACCTGCTCGGCGCCAGCCTGCAGCCGGTGCTCGATCTCGTGATGCTCGACCCCTACAATCCACGCTCGGCCGCCTTCCAGATCGACCGGCTCGACGCCGAGATCGCGGCGCTGCCCAGCCTGAACGACGACGGCATGCTGGAGACGCCGCGCCGGCTTGCGCTGAAGCTCGCGGCCGAATGCCGCGTGGCGGAGGCGAGCCGCCTCGACCGCACCAGCATCCTGCTGTTCGAGCAGTTGCTGATGGGCCTGTCGAGCGCGATCGCCGAGCGTTACTTCCTGCAGAACAGCGGCCCCGAAGGCTCGCGCCTGACAGGCATCGCGTGATCTACGACGTTCGCCACCTGACAACCTACGGCTACAGCCGTTCGGTGCCGTTCGCGCGCTGCATCCTGCGACTGCTGCCGCGCGACGGCGAAGGCCAGCATGTGCGCCACAGCGAGCTCAGCGTCAGCCCGCGACTGGCCGACCGCAGCGAGGCGATCTGCTTCTTCGGCAACAACATGACGACGCTGACGATCGCGCGGCCGCACCGGGAGCTGAAGCTGGAGATGCGGGCGCGCATCGAGGTTCGGCGCCCTCCTGCTCCATTTCCCGGCCTGACGCGACACTGGGAAGACGTCGCGGCGCTGGCGCTCGCATCGGCCAGCCTCGCGCCCGATTCGCCGTCGCACCAGCTCTATCCGAGCCGCCTGGTGCCGTTCGCCGCCGAAGTGATCGACTATGCCGGACGCAGCTTCCCGCCGCTGCGCCCGGTGCTGGAGGCGGCGAGCGAGCTGATGGCCCGGATCCGCGCCGATTTCACCTACGATCCCGACGCAACCGAGGTCTCGACGCCGCTGGCCGAGGCCTTCGCCAAGCGCCATGGCGTCTGCCAGGATTTCGCGCACATCATGATCGCCGGGCTGCGCGGCCTCGGCCTGCCGGCCGGATATGTCAGCGGCTATATCCGCACCATCCCGCCCGCGGGCCAGCCGCGGCTCGAGGGCTCCGACGCCAGCCATGCCTGGGTGCGGCTCTGGTGCGGGCCGGAGACCGGCTGGATCGGACTTGATCCGACCAACAACCTGATCGTCGGCGACGACCATATCGTCACCGCCTATGGCCGCGACTATGCCGACGTCTCGCCGCTCGACGGCGTGCTGATCGGGCCGGGATCGCAGAAGATCGGCATCGCCGTCGACGTGATCCCCGTCGGCTGACGATGACCGCGCCGATCCGGGGCCTGCTCTTCGACAAGGACGGCACGCTGCTCGACTATGACGCGAGCTGGCCGCCGATCAATCGCGACGCAGCGATGCTGGCGGCCGGGGGAGACGCCGCTCTGGCCGCGCGCTGCCTGATCGCCGCCGGCGCCGACCCGACCAGCGGGCGGGCCGCCGCCGATTCGCTGCTGGCGGCGGGCAACACGCGCGAACTGGCTGCATGCTGGCGACAAGCCGGCAGCCGGCGAACCGTGGCCGCGCTGACGGCGGAGCTCGACGCGCTGTTTCAGGCCGCCGTGACCTGCATGGTCCCCGTCTGCGACCTCGCGCCCCTGTTCGCGCGGCTGAAGCGGCGCGGGTTGGCGCTCGGGATCGCCTCCAGCGACAGCGCGGCGGCCGTTTCGGCGACGGCGCGCCATTTCGGCTTCGCCGCCATGCTCGATTTCGCGGCCGGCTACGATTCGGGCCATGGCGTGAAGCCAGGCCCCGGCATGGCGCTGGCGTTCTGCGCCGCCACGGGCCTGCATCCCCGCGAGATCGCCGTGATCGGCGACAACAGCCATGACATGGCGATGGGCCGCGCCGCGGGCGCAGGGCTGCTGGTCGCCGTCCTGACCGGCACGGGAACGCCGGACACGCTGGCTTCGATCAGCGATATGCGCCTCGCCAGCATCGCCGATCTGGAATCGGCGCTTCCCACAAGTTAGTTGCTATGGCAACTTATTCCTGCGATGGCCGCCGGGGTCGCCTGGCCAAGGCCTCGCGACGACGGCGGGATGAAAGACGGACATCATGCGGACGCAGGTCGCCATCATCGGTTCTGGGCCGGCAGGGCTGCTGCTCGGGCAACTCCTGCACAAGGCGGGCATCGACGCCGTCATCGTCGAGCGGCGCAGCCGCGACCATGTGCTTTCGCGCATTCGCGCCGGCGTGCTGGAAAGCGGCACGGTCGGCCTGCTCGACGCGATCGGCGCGAGCGCACGGCTGCACGAGGAGGGCCTGCGCCATGACGGCGTCGAACTTCTCTTCGGCGGACGGCGCCATCGCATCGACCTCTCGCGACTGACCGGGGGCCGGCACGTCACCGTCTATGGCCAGACCCAGATGACCCGCGACCTGATGGACCACCGCGCGGCCAGCGGCGGCGTCACGGTCTACGAGGCGGACGACGTCGAGCCGCGGGACTTCGACGGCGGCAAGCCGTTCGTCAGCTACCGGAAGGGCGGCGTCGCGCATCGGCTCGACTGCGATTTCATCGCCGGGTGCGACGGCTTTCACGGCGTCTCGCGCGCCAGCGCGCCCGAGAACGCCATCAAGACGTTCGAGCGCGTCTACCCGTTCGGCTGGCTCGGCATCCTGGCCGACGTGCCCCCGGTCTCGCACGAGCTGATCTACGCCGGCGAGGCGCGCGGCTTCGCGCTCTGCTCGATGCGCTCGGCCACGCGCAGCCGCTATTACGTGCAGTGCGGGCTCGACGAGCGCATCGAGGACTGGTCCGACGCGCGCTTCTGGGACGAGTTGCGCGCACGGCTCGATCCGGCCTCGGCGGAGGCGCTGGTCACCGGCCCCTCGATCGAGAAGTCGATCGCGCCGCTGCGCTCCTTCGTCTGCGAACCGATGCGCTTCGGCCGGCTGTTCCTGGCGGGGGACGCCGCCCATATCGTGCCGCCGACCGGCGCCAAGGGGCTGAACCTCGCCGCCGGCGACGTGCATTACCTGTCGCAGGCGCTGATCGAGCATTTCCGCGAGGGATCGGATGCAGGGCTCGACGCCTATTCGGCCCGGGCGCTCGCGCGGGTCTGGAAGGCGGAGCGCTTCTCCTGGCACCTCACGTCGCTGATGCACCATTTCCCGGAGAACAGCCCTTTCGAGCAGCGCATGCAGCGGGCGGAGCTGGACTATCTGGTCAGTTCCGACCATGCCATGGCGGCGCTGGCGGAGAATTATGTCGGCTTGCCGTATTGAACGGAAAGACCGCACCCGTCGGGCGCGGTTTCCATCATTCTGGCCGTAGCGCGGGTTCACGCCAGCGTGTAGGCCGTCTTGACCGTCGTATACATTTCCTTGGCGTAGGCGCCCTGCTCGCGCGGGCCGTAGCTGGAGCCCTTCCGGCCGCCGAACGGGACGTGATAGTCGACGCCGGCCGTGGCGAGATTGACCATCACCATGCCGGCCTCGCTGTTGCGCCGGAAATGCGTGGCGTGCTTCAGCGAGGTCGTGCAGATGCCCGAGGACAGGCCGAACTCGGTGTCGTTGGCGACGGCGAGAGCCTCGTCATAGTCCTTGACGCGGATGACGTTGGCGACCGGGCCGAAGACCTCCTCGCGCGAGATGCGCATGGCGTTGGTCGTCTCGGTGAACAGCGCCGGCTGCAGATAGAAGCCGGGCGTCTCGCGGTTCAGCAACTCGCCGCCCCAGGCGAGCTTGGCTCCCTCGTCGCGCGCGATCTGGATGTATTTCAGGTCCTGGTCGAGCTGGCTCTGATCGACCACCGGGCCGATATGGGTGCCGCTCTTCAGCGCGTCGTCGACGACGACGCCCTTGAGCCGCTCGATGCAGGCCGCGACGAAGCGGTCATGGATCCCGTCCTGCACGATCAGCCGCGAGGAGGCGGTGCAGCGCTGGCCGGTCGAGAAGAAAGCGCCGGTGACGGCCGCCTCGACCGCGATCTTGAGATCGGCGTCGTCGAGCACGATGAGCGGGTTCTTGCCGCCCATCTCGAGCTGGAACTTCTTCATCGGATTGGAGGCGATGCAGGCCTCGGCGATCTTCCGCCCGGTCGCGACCGAGCCGGTGAAGGAGATCGCGTGAACATCCTTGTGCTGCAACAACGCCTGGCCGACGACCGAGCCACGCCCCATGACGAGGTTGAGCACGCCCTTGGGCAGGCCGGCGCGATGGACGATGTCGACCAGCGCCCAGGCCGAGCCCGGCACGAGATCGGCCGGCTTGATCACGACGCAGTTGCCGTAGGCGAGCGCCGGCGCGATCTTCCAGGCCGGGATCGCGATCGGGAAATTCCACGGCGTGATCATGCCGACGACGCCGACCGGCTCGCGCGTGATCTCGACGCCGACGCCGGGCCGCGTCGAGGCGACCGTCTCGCCGCACAGCCGCAGGGCCTCGCCGGCAAAGAACGCGAAGATCTGGCCGGCGCGCGTCGCCTCGCCGATGCCCTCGGCCAGCGTCTTGCCCTCCTCGCGCGAGAGCAGACGGCCGAGTTCCTCGCGACGGGCGAGAATCTCGTCGGACGATTTCTTCAGGATGTCGTGGCGCGTCTGGGGATTGCTCAGGCTCCAGGCGGGAAAGGCCGACTTGGCGGCGGCGACCGCATCCTCGAGCTGCGCGACGGAGCCCTGCGCATATTCGCCGACGACATCGTCGGTGTTGGAGGGATTGATGTTTCGCGAGGCGGCGCCCGCTCCGGTCCATTCGCCAGCGATCAGGTTCTTGAACATTTCGGTCATTGGCGGCCTCCCATGGCTCTTGACTGTCGGCTTCCGGATTTCGGGAGGGTGTTAGCGCCTTTGGCGCCTTATGGCCATCGCGCGGCAGCCGGACCGGCAGTCGCCGGGCGCTGGACGGGCGCCGTCAGAACTCCGCGTCGAGCTCCTCCAGCTCTTCCGGCTCGGCCTTCGCGTCCGCGATCCAGCGCTTCAGGTCCGGCCACTGCGAGATCGCCCGGCAATAGGCCGCGCTCCGCGCATCCAGCGCCACGTCGTAAGTGAGGAAGCGCAGGCAGACCGGCGCATACATCGCGTCAGCCATGCAGAGGGCGGCCCCGAAGAGATAGGGCCCGCCGTATCTGTCCAAACACTCGCGCCAGATTTCGGTGACCCGGTCGATATCGGCCTGCGCGCCGGCCCAGACCTTGAAGCCGGGATAATGCGCCTTGAGGTTCATCGGCAGGGCCGAACGCAGATTGGCGAAGCCGGAGTGCATTTCTCCGGAGATGGCCCGGCAGTGCGCGCGCGCCTTCGCCTCGCCCGGCAACAGCCCGGCGCCGGGCCGGATCTCGTCGAGATAGGCCGCGATGGCGAGCGTGTCCCAGACCTTGACGCCATCATGGGTCAGGCACGGAACGAGGAAGGACGGCGAGAGCAGCAGCAGTTCGGCTCGCGCCGAGGGATCGTCGACGGAGAGCATCGCCTCTTCCACCTCCAGCCCGGCCAGCGCGCAGAGCAGCCAGCCGCGCAGGGACCAGGAGGAATAGTTCTTGCTGCTGATCGTCAGGGTCGCGGCGGCGGTCATGGCGGGCGTCCTCTTCGGCCGGAGTGGGACCATGGCCGGAGCGGAACCATAGCAAGAGATGTTCCACCCACGAGAGCGATCCGAGCCCGACATTCATCAGATCATTCTTGCGAACACAACCTTTTGCAGTGCACCATGCCGTTGCGGGAGCCGGGGCGGCGCGGGGCGGTTCCCTGCATGCGTCGATCGCCGCCCGCCGGTTCGAGGTCGCACGCTAATGCTCTACGCCGCCTACCAGGCCCAGTCCGACCTGATCAATCCGGCGCGCATGCTGGCGCAGGCGGCGCTGACGGCTCTCGGGGCCAAGGCCATGACGGGGCAGCCCGTGGATATCCGCGCCGCCGCCGCGGCCTACGAAATGGTGACGCGCGCCGGCCTGACGCATGAGCGCCCGCCCTACGAGATCGACAGCGTGCGCGACGGCAACAGGGAGGTGGCCGTCTCCGAGGAGACAGCGCTGGACCTGCCCTTCGGCAGCCTGCTGCGCTTCGCCAAGGACAGCGACGCGCCTCAGGCGAAGGTGCTGGTGGTGGCGCCGATGTCGGGCCATTTCTCGACGCTCCTGCGCAACACCGTGCTGACGCTGCTGCGCGACCACGACGTCTACATCACCGACTGGCGCAACGCCCGCGACGTCGGGCTCGAGGCGGGCCCGTTCGGCTATGACGACTATGTCGATACGCTGATCGCCTTCATCGAGGCGCTGGGACAAGACACGCATGTCGTCGCGGTGTGCCAGCCCTGCGTGCAGGTGCTCACCGCGGCGGCGGTGATGGCCCAGGCCGGAAATCGATTCCAGCCGCGCAGCATGACCCTGATGGCCGGCCCGGTCGACACCCGCATCAACCCGACGGCGGTCAACAGGCTCGCCAGCGACAAGCCGATCGCATGGTTCAGGAGGAACCTGATCGCCACCGTGCCGGCGCGCTATCCCGGCGGCGGCCGCAGGGTCTATCCGGGCTTCGTCCAGCTCGGCGCCTTCCTGGCGATGAACATGAGCCGGCACGTCAACGCCCATATCGACCTGTTCAC
>JAKFWE010000517.1 GCA_021732895.1 Allobosea sp.
GGCTCATGGAGATGGCAGGCTACGAGCCCGCTCGCATCCTCACGCAAGGCCGGCGTCACGGTTTCGCAATGGGCCATGCGGGCCGGGCAGCGCGGGTGGAAGGGGCAGCCCGGCGGCGGGTTGAGCGGGTCGGGAAAGGCGAGGCCGAGCCCGGTGTCGGGAATGCCCTTGCCAGGCTCCGGCGTCAGCACCGAGGCGAGCAGCGCCTGCGTGTAGGGGTGGCGCGGCGCCCTGAACAGCGTCGCGGTGTCGGCGAGTTCGACGATCCTGCCGAGATACATCACCGCGACGCGGGTCGCGATATGCTCGACCACGATGAGGTTGTGGCTGATGAAGACGTAGGTCAGGCCGAGCTCGCGGCGCAGATCGTCGAGCAGGTTCAGGATCTGCGACTGCACCGAGACGTCGAGCGCCGAGGTCGGCTCGTCGCAGACCACCATCTCGGGGTTCAGGATCAGCGCGCGGGCGATGGCGACGCGCTGGCGCTGGCCGCCGGACAATTCGCGCGGATAGCGGTCGGCGAAGCGCTGCGGCAGGCCGACCTTGTCGAGAATGGCGAGCGCGCGCGCGCGGCGCTCCGAGGCGGTCCCGATTCCCTGCACCGCCAGCGGCAGCGCCACGATAGAGGCGACGGTGCGGCGCGGGTTGAGCGAGGAGTACGGATCCTGGAAGACCGGCTGGACGCGCCGCGCCAGACCGAGGCGGCCGAGCGCGGCGATCTCCTGTCCGCCCAGCGCGATCTCGCCCGAGGAGGGCGGCAAAAGTCCGAGCAGCATGCGCGCCAGCGTGGACTTGCCGCAGCCGGATTCGCCGACGACGCCGAGCACCTCGCCTTTGGTGATCGACAGCGAGACGCCGTTGACGGCGTGGAGCTTGCGCTTCGCCCTGAACAGGCCCTGCCCGACCGTGAAGGAACGGGTGAGATCGCGCGCCTGCATCAGGGTTTCGGGCGCGCCCGTCATGCCGCGTGCTCCAGGATGCAGCGCCAGCGGTGGCCGTCCGGCTGGCCCTGCACGGGCGGCGTCTGCGCGCAGACGGGGCGGGCATGGCTGCAGCGGTCGCGGAAGCTGCAGCCCCTGATCTCGCCGATCAGCGCCGGCACGACGCCGGGGATGACGCCGAGACGGCCGCCCGGCTCGGTGCGGCCCGGCGTCGGAATGCAGTCGATCAGCCCTTGCGTGTAGGGGTGCCGCGGCGAGCGGAAGATCGCCTCGGTCGGGCCTTCCTCGACGATCTGGCCGGCATACATCACGCCGACCCAGTCGGCGATGCGCGCGACGATGCCGAGGTCATGCGTGATCAGCACCATGGCGATGCCGAACTCCCGCTGGAGATCGGCGAGCAGGCGCAGGATCTGGGCCTGGATGGTGACGTCGAGGGCGGTCGTCGGCTCGTCGGCGATCAGCAGGTCGGGCTGGCACATCAGCGCCATGGCGATCATGACGCGCTGGCGCAGCCCGCCCGAGAGCTGGTGCGGATACTGCCCGAGGCGCTGGGCGGCGTTGGCGATGCCGACCTTGCCGAGCAGCAGCACGGCCCGTTCGGTCGCCTCGCGCTCGCCCGCCCTGCGGTGCAGCCGGTAGGCCTCGGTCATCTGGTCGCCGATCGTGTAGGCCGGGTTCAGCGCCGTCATCGGCTCCTGGAAGATCATCGCCATGCGGTCGCCGCGCAGCGCGTTGATGCGCCGCGCCGTGGCCGTGCCGAGGTCCTCGCCGGCGAAGGCGATGCGGCGCGCCGTCCGCTTCGCGGCCTTCGGCAGCAGGTCCATGATGGCGAGCGAGGTCATCGACTTGCCGCAGCCGGATTCGCCGACGAGGCATAGCGTCTGGCCCTTGCGCACGCTGAAGGAGAGATCGCGCACCGCGTGCAGATCGCCGCGCGGCGTGGCGATGTCGACGTCGAGACCCTCGACTTCAAGAATGGTCTCGCCCGTCACGTGCGGCCCTCGGGCGAGATCACGTCGCGCAGGCCGTCGCCGGTGAGGTTGATCGCGAAGATCAGCAGCGCCAGCGCCGTGCCGGGCAGGGCGATCAGCCAGAACGAGAAAAACATGTAGGCCTTCGCCTCCGAGATCATCAGGCCCCAGGAGGGCAGGGGCGGCTGCACGCCGAGCCCGAGGAAGGAGAGCGCCGCCTCGAGCAGGATGGCGCTGGCGGCCTCCAGCGTGGCCACGACGATGAGGTGCGGGGCGATGTTGGGCAGGACCTCGCCGAGGATGATCCGCGTCGTCGAGGCGCCGGCGGCCTGCGCCGCGGCGACATAGTCGAGCGAGCGCACCTGTTGCGTCGCGCTGCGCATGACGACGGCGAACCGGTCCCATTTCAGCAGGCCGAGCACGAGGATCACGATCCAGAGCGAGGAGCCGATGATGGCGACCACCGCGAGCGCCACGAGGATCACCGGCATCGAGAGCCGGGTCGTGACGAGGAAGGTCACGACAAGGTCGATGCGCCCGCCGAAATAGCCGGCGAGCAGGCCCATCGCAGTGCCGATGATCCCGGAAATGACGACGACGCTGAAGCCGATCAGCAGCGAGATGCGCGCGCCGTAGAGCAGGCGCGAGAGGTAGTCGCGCCCCAGCGGATCGGTGCCGAGCGGGTGCAGCCAGTTTCCCTTGGCGTACCAGAATGGCGGCACGTTGCGGGCGGTGAGGTTCTGGACGTACGGGTCGTGGGGGCTGAGCACCGGCGCGAGCAGCGCCATCAGCACGAACAGGACGAGCAGGCAAAGCCCGACGACGAAAGCCTTCTGGCCGAGGAAACGACGGAGCAGCTTGCGCGCCTCCGAGGCCTCTGGCGCATCGGCGACGGAGAGCGCCGCGCGGTCTGGATCGAGCGCGGTCATCTCAGGCGACCCTGATGCGCGGATCGAGCCAGGCGTTGGCGATGTCGGCGAGCAGGGTCAGCAGCACATAGAGCACCGAGAGCAGCAGCACGACGACCTGCATCACCGGGAAATCCTTGTAGGTGATGCTCTGATAGGCGAGGTAGCCCAGCCCATCGAGCGCGAAGATCGTCTCGATCACGACCGAGCCGCCGAGCAGGAAGCCGAGCTGCACGGCCGCCAGCGCCACCACCGGCACGACCGCGTTGCGCAGCGCATGCTTGAACACGACCTTGCCGGCGGGCAGGCCCTTGGCGCGCGCGGTGCGGATGTAGTCGGCGGCGAGGACCTCGATCATGCCGGCCCGGATCAGCCGCATGAAGGCCGGCGCGGCGTAGTAGCCGAGCGCGATCGTCGGCATGACGTAGTGCTGCCAGGTCTGCGAGCCCGAGACCGGCAGCCAGCGCAGGGTGATCGAGAACAGCATCACCAGACACAGCGCGAAGAAGAAGTTCGGCATCGCCTGGCCGACCACGGCGATGGCCAGCGCGAGCCGGTCGATCCAGCTGTTGGCGTAGATCGCGGCGAGAACCCCGAGGGGGATCGAGATCAGCAGCGCGAAGGCGAGCGAGGTGAAGCCGAGCAGCAGCGTCACCGGCAGCTTCGAGAAGACCAGCCCGGCGACGTCTGTCTTGAAATAGATCGAGGCGCCGAAGTCGCCGGTGAGCGTTTTCCCGAGCCAGTCGAGATACTGCACGAGGATCGGCCGGTTCAGCCCGTAGGTCTCGCGGATCAGGTCGATATCGGCCTGGAACGCGCCCTCGCCCGCGATCGCGACCGCGACATCGCCCGACAGGCGCAGCAGGAAGAACGCGATCGCCGAGACGGCGAGCGCGACCAGCACCGCAAGCCCGAGACGTTTGAGGATGAAGCCTGTCAAAGGGTGGGTCCGGTGTGGTTCACGGCGTTGTCAGCAACCTCTCCGTCATCCCGGGCGCAGCAAAGCGGAGACCCGGGATCCATGCCTGAAGCTCGCCATGCCGCGTTCGGGAATGGATCCCGGCTCTGCGCCGCTTCGTGGCCTGTCCGGGATGACGGTCTACGTGGGATCGAAGTGAGGCGCGATCCTATTTCCAGGTCATCTCCCAGAAGCGCACCAGTTCGTCGGGATAGGCCTTGAAGTTCAGGTTCTTGTCGGCGACGTAGTAGACCGGCAGCGAATAGAGCGGCACGGCGTAGGCCTTGTCGGCGATGATCTTCAGCGCGCCCTTGTAGGCTTCCTTGCGGACGTCCGGAGCGACCGAGTTGTTGCCCTTGACCAGCAGGTCGCGAACGGCGGCGTCGCGGGTGATGTCCTCGGTGCGGAAGGCGAAATAGTTCGGCGTCGAGGCCGATACGTCGTTGACCGAGAACGAACCCCAGGTCTGGTGCGTCAGCATCGCCTTGTTGGTCGAGATCTGCTCGCGCATCGCCGCATATTGCAGGAAGCGGAGATTGGTCTTGATGCCGACCTGCTGGAGATAGCCGATCAATGCCTCCGTCTGGTTGCGCTCGCGGTAGGCCAGGATGTCGAGGGTCAGGTCCTTGACGCCGGCCTCGGCCAGCAGCGCCCTCGCTTTGGCGGGGTCGTAGGGATAGCGCGCCGCGCCCTCGTCGGTGCAGCCGAACTGCGACGGGAAGCAGATCGTGTTGAGGACGCGCGAACCGTCGCCGACGATGTTCTTGACCATGCTCTCGCGGTCGATGGCGTGGATGATGGCCTTGCGCACCCGCTCGTCCCTGAGCGCCGGCGCCGGCGAGTTCTCCAGCGCGTTCAACTGCATGAAGACGATGCGCATGGTCTCGCCCGACACAACCTGGAGCGTCGGCACCGTCTTGAGCTGGTCGGCCTGGTCCTTGGGGACGTGCATGATCATGTCGACGCCGCCCGACAGCGCCTCGGCCATCTGGGTCTGGCGGTCGGGAATGAAGCGGATCTCGACCTTGCCGACCTTGGCCTGCGACTTGGGCGAGTCCTTGAAGTAGTCCTTGTTGGCTTCGAGCGTGATCGACTTGCCCGGCACGTAGTTCGACACCTTGTAGGGGCCGGATCCGACCGGCTTCTCGTTCTGGCCCTTGGGGCCGACCTTCTCGTAATATTCGTTCGGATGGATCACGACCGGCCCGGCGAGATATTCGATCGCGGCGGGGAAAACCTCCTTGGTGGTCAGCCGGACCTTGTATTTGTCGAGCTTCTCGGCGGCGCCGATCCAGTTGACGTTGCCCTGGGTGACGACCTTGTTCTCGGGCTTGGAAACGAAATTCAGCGTATAGACGACGTCGTCGGCGTCGAACTCCTCGCCATTATGGAACTTCACGCCCTGGCGCAGTTCGAACTCGATGGTCTTGTCGTCGATCTGCTTCCAGCTCGTCGCGAGCTGGCCCTTGTACTCATTGGTGTTCGGATCGCGGTAGATCAGCGTGTCCCAGACATTGGCTCCGATGATCACGCCGATGCGCACGTTGTTGAAGAACGGATCGACGTTCTCCGGCGCCTGGTCGTAGGCGAAGCGGATCGCGCCGGCGGATTTCTGGGCCAGCGCCGGCGTCGCGATGGCCAGTCCCGCTGCCGCGATCACGGAAATCCAGGTCGGTCTCGTCGCTGCCATCTCGCTCTCCCTCGGATGATCGCCGCGCTGCCTGCGCGTTGCCTCGCCCGGTCCGTCCCGGACGGGACCAAAGCAGCACTGTGCCCAAGGAACGCCGCGCGTGCCAGCGCAAAGAATGCTTGACGCGACGCGCCCGGCCCTTCAACCGCGGAGACCCCGCAAAAGGCATGCCGCGCGATGCAATCCGGCGAAACGCCGCCCCGCTTCATTCCGCACCCGCATCAGCTGACGGCGCGTGACGCGATCCTCGCCGCCCGCGCGGCCGGCGCGCCGGGCTTCCTGCTGGGCGACCTCACCGGGCTCGGCAAGACGCTGTCGGCCTGGCTCGCGCTGTCGGCCATGCCGGAGGACGAGGTGCTGGTGATCTGTCCCAAGGGCGCGATCCCGCAATGGCGGCGCACCATGGCGCTCTCCGGCCTGCCCGCGAAGCGCGTCACGCTGATGAATTTCGAGAAGACGAAATCGCTGCTCGCGGCGCCGGCCGACAGCAGGAAGCGCTCGACGAGGGCGAAGAACAACGAGATCGCCAAACACGGCGCGCCGAAGCGAACCTGGCCGCTCGTCGTCATCGACGAGGCGCACCGCATCCGCAACCCCAACTCGCAGCAGGGGCTGGTCTGCCGGCAGATGGCGGCGGCGGCGCGCTTCACGATCTACATGAGCGCGACCGCCGGCCAGTCGCCGCACGAACTGTCCTATCTGGCGCCGCTGCTGGCGCGGGCCGCCGGCATGCCGGGCGAAGGACTGGACGGGTTTCGCGCCCTGATGAAGCAGTTGAAGATCGGCCGGGCCAAGGGGCGCTGGAAGAACTGGAGCTGGGAGCCCAACGAGTCCGACCGCACGCGGATGGCCGACCTGCTCTATCGCGGCCGGAACGCCATCGGCCTGCGCCGGCGGCCAGAGGAGATCGCCGGCTGGCCGGAGGTGCAGCGCGAACTGGCGCCGGTCGCGCTCGATCCGGCAGCGCGCAGGCTCTACGACGCGACCTGGCGGGAGTTCCGGCGCGAGCTCGGCCTCGCCGGCGGCTCGACGCGCAGGCCGCAGGGCTGGGCTGCCGATCTCCGGTTCCGCCAGAAGGCGAGCCTGCTGCGCATTCCCGGAGCCGTCGATTTCTGCGCCGACCTGCTCGACGCGGACACGCAGGTGGCGGTTTCCGTCGCCTTTCTGGAGACCAGCGCCAAGCTGGCGGATGGTCTGCGCGGGCGCGGCTGGCGCGTGGCTGAGATCAACGGCGAGCGCTCCGGAGCGGTCAACGAGGGGACGCGCATCGCCTTCCAGACCGGCGGGCTCGACGCGGTGGTCTTCACCGTCACGGAATCGATCTCGCTGCATCGCGGCGAGATGCCGGGCGGCGAGCGCGAGCGGGCGCTGGTCATCCACGACATGCGCCATTCGGCGATCCAGTTGCAGCAGATCGAGGGGCGCTGCCACCGCGACGGCCAGCACGCGACGATCTTCTACGCCTATGCCGAGGACACCGTGGAGGAAGCCGTCACCGGAACGGTGATCGCGCGGATGGCGGCGATGGAGGGGCTCGCCGGCGACGACACGCGGATGCTCGACGCGATCGCGGGGATCGTCGAGGCGCGCGCCGCGGCGTGAAGGCCGCCCCGTCATTCCGGGGCGACCCGCAAGGTCGAGCCCGGAACCCATACGCACGGAGGCCAATAAGGCGACGACGGTTTCGATCGATCTGGCATTGGCGCTAGTTATGGGTTCGGGGCTCCCCGCTGCGCGAAGCCCCGGAATGACGGAGTTCCGGCACGGGCTCCTACGACGCAGCGCGGGAACAAGCGCTGCGATCTCCGGTTCAGTCTGCGGCCCGCCGCCGGGCCGCCAGCCTGAAAGCCCCAGCGATGCCAGATGCGCCCGAGCGCCTTGATCCGCCTGCCGATGCGGCGCCGCGCGCGACCTACCGTTTCCAGTTCAACCGGGAATTCCCGTTCCCGGCCGGGCGCGATCTCGCCGGCTATCTCGGAGAACTCGGCGTCAGCCATGTCTACGCCTCGCCGATCCTGACCGCGCGGGCGGGCTCCATCCACGGCTACGACGTCGTCTCCTACGACGCCGTCAATCCCGAACTCGGCGGCGAGGACGGGTTCCGCGCGATGGCCGCCGCCCTGCGCCGGAACGGGATCGGCATCATCCTCGACATCGTGCCCAACCACATGGCGGTCGGCGGCGCCGACAATGCGCTCTGGCTCGATCTGCTCCGGAACGGCCGCGCCAGCGCCTTCGCGCGCTGGTTCGACGTCGATTTCGATTGTCCCGATCCGGAACTGGCCGGCAAGGTCCACGCGCCCTTCCTGGGCGAGCCCTATCGCGACGTGCTGGCCGCCGGCGGGCTCGCGCTGGTCGCGCGTGGCGACGCGCCGGGCCATGCGATCGCCCATGGCGAGCACCTGTTTCCGATCCGGCCTGAGGACGAAGCCGAAATCGAGGTGGCCGGCATCGACGCCTACCGCGACGTGGGGATGCTCGATGCGCTGATCGCGCAACAGAACTTCGTGCTGGACTGGTGGCGCAGCGCCGGCGACCGGATCAACTGGCGGCGCTTTTTCGACATCACGCAACTCGCGGCGATGCGGATGGAGGAGCCGGCCGCCTTCGAGGCGGCGCATGCGGTCGCCTTGCGGCTCTACGCCGAAGGGCTGATCGACGGCTTGCGCGTCGATCATGTCGACGGCCTGGCGGATCCGGCCGGCTATTGCCGGACGCTGCGCCGCGAGCTCGATACGCGGGCGGCGGCGCGCCCGGATGCGGGTCGGCATCGCGCCTGGCTGCTGGTCGAGAAGATTCTGGCCACCGACGAGGCCCTGCCTTCCGCCTGGCTGGCCGACGGCACGACGGGCTACGATTTCATGGATCAGGTCTCGGCCCTGCAGCATCAGCCGGCGGGGATGGGGCGGCTGGCCGAAACCTGGTCGCGGATCAGCGGGCGCAGCCGCGATTTCGAGGCCGAGGAAACACGGGCGCGCCAAGAGATCCTCGCGCACAGCTTCGACGGGCAGCGCGAGCGGCTGATCGACGCCCTGCTGGAGGCCGGGCGCGACGCGGCGGTGACGCGGGCTGCGCTGCGCCGGGCGGTGACGAGCCTGCTCGCGCATCTGCGGGTCTATCGCAGCTATGCGACGGGCGCCGACGACGGCGTCGCGGCGGGCGAACCCTTCGCGAGGGCGCTGGCGGCGGCGCGGCGCGAGCCGCTTGCGGACCGGCCCGCATTGGCGCTGGTCGCGGCCGTGATGACGGGACAGGGCGGCGAGGCCGGCCTGCCTGCGTGCGTCACGGCGATCCGCCGCTTCAACCAGTTGAGCGCCCCGCTCGCCGCGAAGGCTGTCGAGGACACCGCGTTCTATCGCCATGGCCGGCTGCTCTCGCGCAACGATGTCGGCTTCGACGCCGGCGTCGCAGGGCTCTGTCCCGAGGCTTTCCACGGGCTGATGCGCGCGCGCGCCGCCGGCGCGCCGCGTTCCATGCTGGCGACGGCGACGCATGACCACAAGCGCGGCGAAGACGTCCGCGCCCGGCTCGCGGTCATCAGCGAACTGCCTGAAACATGGGAGGAGGCGACGCGCGAATGGTTCGCGCTGAACGCCGGCGTCAGGCCGGCCGGCCTCGATGCGGGCGACGAATACATGTTCTACCAGATGCTCGTCGGGGCCTGGCCACTGGGGCTCGCATCCGATGACGGGGCCGGCTTGCTGAGCCTGTCCGAACGGCTGGCCGGCTGGCAGCGCAAGGCCCTGCGCGAGGCCAAGCTGCGCAGCGGCTGGGCCGCGCCGAACGAGGCCCATGAGGCCGACGCCGAGCGCTTCGTCACGCGGGCGCTGAGCCCGGGCGTGGCCGACGCCTTCCTGAACGGCGTGGCCGGTTTCGTCGCACGGATCGCCGGGGCAGGGGCCCTGAACGGGCTGGTCCAGCTTGCATTGCGCTGCACGGCGCCGGGCGTGCCCGACGCCTATCAGGGCACGGAGTTCTGGGATTTCAGCCTGGTCGATCCCGACAACCGCCGGCCGGTCGACTACGCCGCGCGCCGGATCGCGCTGGCGCAGCGGCTGCCCGTCGCCTCGCTGGCGCAGGACTGGCGCGACGGCCGCATCAAGCAGCGGCTGCTGCACAAGCTCCTCGCCCTGCGCGCGGCCGAGCCGCGCGTCTTCGCCGATGGCGACTACGAGCCGCTGCCGATCCTGGGCGCGCGGCGCGATCATGGGCTCGCATTCGTCCGGCGTCGGCAGGGCAAGGCGATCGTGGTGTTGGCCGCGCTGCGCTGCGCCGAGCCCATGGCGGATGGCGAACGGCTGGCGCCCGACGCGGAGTGGTGGGGCGATTCCTTCGTGACGCTGCCCGCCGATCTCGCGGGGGCGCAGGCGGTGATCGGGCCGGACGAGCCGATTTCGGGCCGCGTCGATCTCCGTGCGGCACTTTCGGTGCTGCCGGTTGCGGTCTGGGTCGCCGACGCCGGCGCGGACTGAGCGCTAAGCCTGCCCCTCACGCGGCGGTCCCAGCAGCGCCAGCCGGCTTCGCGCCGCCTCATTGTCGAGCAGCTCGCCCGCCTCTCCGTCGAGCCGGTGCCGCCAGTTCGGCTTTTCGACGGTCGTGCCCGGCACGTTGGGTTGCGTCTCGACGCCGAGCGCATCCTCGATCGAGAGCAGCTTCAGGGTGCAGGGCGTCCGGGCGATGAAGGCGACGGCCGCATCGACGACCGGGGCCGTGTCGTCGGGAGCCGGTCGCTCGCCCTGCGCCACGCCGGCGTTCTGGAACGCGCCCCAGAGCACGCCGCGATACCAGGCGCGGACGTCCAGCGCGTCCGCCGCGCCGTCGCCGGGTTGGAGATCCGCCCCGGCCAACCAGCCCGCGGTCGCGATCAGGTCATGCGTCGTGGTCAGCGCCGCCGCCGCCGGGTCC
>JAKFWE010000270.1 GCA_021732895.1 Allobosea sp.
GCGGTGGATCAGGCCGAAGGCGGCGTCGCCGCCGAGAATGCGCCGACCCTCGCGCGCGAGACCCTCGGTAAGGCCGAGCGAGGCGGAGGCGACGGCGGCGATCGCCATCACGCCGAGGGCGAGACAGGCGATGAAGACGCCGAAGCCGCGAAGGCCGCCGCGCAGGTCGCGCCAGGCGAGACGCAGCGCCAGCCGCAGGCCGGCGGCGCCCGAGGGCGGCGCAGGGGCGAGCGGTTTGACCGGCGCGTGCATCTCAGGCGTGCGCCACGTCACGGCCGGCCTCGGCCTCGATCCGCCCGGCGCGCAAGCGCACGGTGCGGTCGCAGAGCGCCGCCAGCGAAAGATCGTGTGTGACCAGCACGAGGGTCGCGCCGCGCTCGCGCCGCAGCGCGAAGATCAGATCGACGATCGAGCGGCCGGTGCCCTCGTCGAGATTGCCGGTCGGCTCGTCGGCGACGAGGATCGCCGGGTCCGGCGCGACGGCGCGCGCGATGGCGACGCGCTGCTGCTCGCCGCCCGAAAGCTGGGCCGGATAATGGTGCATGCGGTCGCCGAGGCCGACATTGCGCAGTTCCGCCTCGGCGCGGGCGAAGGCGTCCGGCGCATCGGCGAGTTCGAGCGGCAGGGCGACATTCTCGCGCGCCGTCATCGTCGGCACGAGATGGAAGGACTGGAAGACGATGCCGATATGCCGGCCGCGAAACAGCGCGAGCCCGTCCTCGTCGAGCTGTCCCAGATCCTGGCCTGCGACCCTGACGACGCCGGAATCGGGCCGCTCCAGCCCGGCCATCGTCATCAGCACGGTCGATTTGCCGGAGCCGGACGGGCCGACGAGGCCGGTCGCCTCGCCCGCCGAGAGTGACAAGGAAACCCCCTTCAGGATATGGACGCGGGCGGCCGCACGGCCGAGACTGAGGTGTACATCGTGCAATTCGATCGCCGGGGCGGGCCTCTCGCTCATCGTCCAATCGTCCTGAACATGCCGTCGCCCGCCCTTTCCAAGCTGCCGTTCTGGCGTCGCATCCTTGCGCGGCGCGAATGGGGCGGGCCGGAAGAGCGCCCCGCGTCCTGGCGTCCCGCATCCTGGCGATATGGGCGCCTGGGAGCGCTTGTCCAATCGCTCGCGGCGGTTTTTCTGCTCGGAGCCGCGCTTCTCATGCCCGTCGCCGCCAGCGCCCAGAGCCAGACCGCGACCCGCCCGCTCAAGCTGGTCGTGCTCGGCGACAGCCTGACCGCGGGCTATGGCCTGCCGGCGAGCGCCGCGTTCCCGCCGGTGCTCGAGCAGGCGCTGCGCGCGAAGGGCCACAAGGTCGAGATCGCCAATGCCGGCGTGTCCGGAGATACGATGCAAGGCGGGCTCGACCGGCTCGACTGGTCCGTGCCGGAGGGAACCGACGGCGTCATCCTCGAACTCGGCGCCAACGATTCGCTGCGCGGATTCGACCCCACGGTCACCGAAAAGGCGCTCGACGCCATCCTGAACCGGCTCGCCGCACGCAAGATACCGGTGCTGCTGGCGGGCATGTATGCGCCGCGCAATCTCGGCCCGGCCTACACCGCCCGCTTCGACGGCATCTTTCCCGAGGCGGCGCAGAAATACGGGCTGATCCTCTACCCGTTCTTTCTCGAGGGCGTCGCCGGGGACCGCGTGCTGAACCAGCCCGACCTGCTGCATCCGACGGCCGAGGGCATCCGCGTCATCGTCTCGCGCATCCTGCCGACGGTCGAGCGCTTCCTCGCGCGCCTCCAGGCGAAGTCCTGACCCGCATTTCCATCCGTCTCACCTGTCCGGCGCGCCGGGGCGCGCCTCCTTCCGGAGCCGTATCGCCATGGAATACCGCCGTCTCGGCCGCACCGACCTGAACGTCTCGGCGATCTGCCTGGGCACGATGACCTGGGGCCAGCAGAACACCGAAGCCGAGGGCCACGAGCAGATGGACTACGCCCTCGACCAGGGCGTCAATTTCTTCGACACGGCCGAAATGTACTCGATCCCGCCAAAGGCGGAGACGCAGGGATCGACCGAGCGCATCATCGGAAACTGGTTCAAGGCGCGCGGCAATCGCGACAAGGTGATCCTCGCCTCGAAGATCGTCGGGCGCTCGGCGAGCGACTGGCTGCGCGACGACAGGGGCCCGACCCGCGTCAACCGCAAGCAGATCGTCGAGGCGGTCGACAAAAGCCTCAGGCGTCTGCAGACCGACCATATCGATCTCTACCAGATCCACTTCCCCGAGCGGCCGATGCCCTGGGGCTCGAATCCGACGCGGTTCTCCAGGGCCGCATTCGAGCGGCCGGATGACGAGACGCCGATCGCCGAGCAGCTTGACGCCTTCGCCGACATCGTCAGGGCCGGCAAGATCCGCCATCTCGGCCTCTCGAACGAAAGCGCCTGGGGCGCGATGAGCTTCATCCGCGATTCGGAGGCGCGCGGCGGACCCCGGGTGCAGTCGATCCAGAACGCCTACAGCCTGCTCAACCGCACCTTCGAGACGGCCCTGGCCGAGATCGCGCTGCGCGAGGATGTCGGCCTCCTGGCCTATTCGCCGCTGGCGCAGGGCTTCCTCACCGGCAAATATCTCGACGGCGCGCGGCCGGAGGGCACCCGCACGGTGCTGTTCAACCGGGCGCAGCGCTACCAGACCGCCGGATCGGAGAGCGCGATCAGGCGCTATGTCGGCCTCGCGCGCGAGGCAGGGCTCGACCCCGCCCAGATGGCGCTGGCCTTCGTCACCTCGCGCTCCTTCGTCACCTCCAACATCATCGGCGCGACGTCGATGGCGCAGCTGAAAACCGACATCGCATCGGCGACGGTGACGCTGTCGGCCGATCTGGAAGCGAAGATCGACGCCATCCATCAGGAGGTCGGCAACCCCTGCCCGTGACCGCCGCGCGCTCCCGGCTGTGGACGCGCAGCGCCGACGCCGCCGCGCCGTCTCGCCAGAGTCATAAAAACTTGGCACTGATTCGCTCATGCCAAGGCTGTTCACAGCGCTCGAGATCCCGCCCGACGTCGCCGCGGCGCTGGCGCTGCGCCGGGGCGGGCTGAACGGGGCGCGCTGGATCGAGCCGGCCGACTACCACATCACCCTGCGCTTTCTGGGCGATGTCGATCGCCGGCTCGCCCATGACGTCGACGGCTTTCTCGGCGACATCGGCACGCGGCCCTTCGACATCGGGCTCGACGGCCTCGGCAGTTTCGGCGGCGACAAGCCGCGCGCGGTATTCGCCCGGGTGCAGCCCTCAGCGGCGCTGAGCGAGCTGCAGGCCGATATCGAGCGGCTGGCGCGCCGGCTCGGGCTGCCGCCGGAGAGCCGGAAGTTCGCGCCCCATGTCACGCTGGCAAGGCTGCGCGACACCCTGCCGGCGGATGTCGCGCATTATCTGGCGCTGCACCCGATCGTGAAGCCGCTCGGCTTCACCGCGCGGCGCTTCGCGCTGATGTCGTCGCGCGATTCGGTCGGCGGCGGTCCCTATGTGACGGAGGCCGCCTATCCGCTCGGCCTCTCCTATCCGAACCGCCTGCCCCGAAACGCCGTCCAGCGGAGGTGACCATGCCCAAGCGACTGGGGGCGGATGCGCGCGACGAGGCGCTGACGACGCTGTCGGGCTGGAAGCTCGTCGAGGGCCGCGAGGCGATCGCCAAGCGCTTCGTCTTCCGCGACTTCAGCGAAGCCTTCGGCTGGATGACGCGCGTCGCGCTGCTGGCCGAGAAGATGGATCACCATCCCGAATGGTCCAATGTCTACAAGATCGTCGAGGTGACGCTGGCGACGCATGACGCGGGCGGGTTGACCGAGCTCGACGTCAGGCTGGCGCGGGCGATGGACATGATGGCGGGATAGCGGCCCGGCTGCGCGCCGTCAGCCCTCGGCGCCGTCAGCCCTTGGCGCCGGCGCTCCACATCGTCAGGCGCCGGGCAAGGCCGCCGGGCAGGGCGCCGGCGGCGCGTTTCGCCAGCGGGCGCAGCCGGTTCAGCCCGAGCCGTCCGAGCAGCCGGCCCTTGAGCGAGAGCGGCAGGACGAAATCCTCGACCGCGACGAAGCCGTCGGCATGCTCGATCTTGTAGGCGTCGGCGGGCGCGAGCAGATCGAACCGTCGGCTGCCGCGCGCCAGCGCGCTGGCGAAGCTGTGATGCACGAGGATGCGCCCGACGCCGCCGCGCTCGTGGTCGGGATGCGTGGCGTTGACATGGCCGAAGCTGACGCCCTTGCAGTCGAGCGCGAGGTCGATGGCGATGGCCAGCCCGTCGCAGGTGACGACGGCGGCGCGCAGGCTGGAGCCGCCGGCGGCGTCGGCTGCGAAACCGGCGAAGAAGGCCGCAAAGCGCGGGTCGGTCACCGCGGGCGCGATGACGCCGTGGCGCAACAGCGCCGCCTGCTTCATCGCCACGGCCGAACGGGCCAGCCGCGCCGCCTCCGGGCCGGGCTCATGGCGCTCGAAGCCGAGCGCCCCGCGCTCGGCCAGCCGGCGCAGGCGACGGCGGTGGTTGGAGCGTTCGCGCGCCGGATAGGCCAGGCTCGGCCCGTCGGCGCCGACGCGGGGCGCGAGTTCGGCGAAGGGCGCGCGCTCGGTATGGAGCGCCGGCGCAGCGCCGAGCGCTCCCGAGCGCGCCAGCGCCGAATCGGCGCGCAGCTTGCGGATTTCCAGCATGTCCGCGCCGAGGCCGGGCAGAGCCGCCCAGCCGGCCGCCAGCAGATCGTTCTGATCCGGCCCCGGCTCGACCAGCACGTCGCCGAACTGGGCGACGGGCGCGCCCATGAAGCGCAGCCTGACGACGCCGAAACGCGCGCGACGGACCAGCGGCCAGACCATGGCGAGGCGGCCGGCGCGCCGGGCGGTCAGGATGCGCAAACCATCGCCACGATCGAGATAATGCGCCGCCCAATGCCTGAGGAAGGCGTGGCTCTGGAAGACCTGATGCGGCAGGGCGGCGCGGGCGAAAAGCGCGTCCCACTCGTCGCGCAGCGCCAGGAAATCGGCGAGGCTGTCGATGACGGAGACGGTGTCGGCGGCGCGGCGTCCGATCGCCGGGCGGGCGCGCGAGCGCGCTTCGCCAAGATCGGTGCGGGCCAGTGCGGCGTCCGTCATGCTCAGCCTGCAGCCCGGAAATGGGCGATCAGCCGCCGGGCGCCGGCAAACGGAAAGCGGAAGAGATAGGGCGCCAGCAGCAGCGGATGGCGCGCCGCGAAGGGCGCGTCCTGCTCGACCATGTGGCGGATCGCCAGCACGGGCAACGGCGCACGCAGCGGCCGGAAACCCGGATTCCACAGACCGGGCGCCTCCGAGCCGGCATGCATCATGCCGATCATGCGGCCGCGCGCCAGCGAATAGAATTTGTGGCGCGTCTGGACGCGCTGGAGCATGGCCACGCCATCGGCGTCGGCGCAGGCGGGGAAACCGATGATCACCGTGCGGAAATGCGCCATGCCGGGCTGGCAGGGAATGGACTCGAGCGCGGCGAAGGAGCGGCGAATCAGGGCGAAGGCGGCCTCCTCGTCCCCCGGTCCGGCGTCGCTGATCGCAAGGCGCGCGGTGTCGAGCCTGGCGGCCTGGCGCGTGAACGGGCAGACGGCGCCGGTGCGGCCAAGCTCCGCATGCCCGCGCATCAGATAGGTCTCGACCCAGGCGAGCAGCGCGCCGAGCGGCCCGTCGCCGGCGGCGGCGCGCGCCTGCGACAGGCTCAGCAACCTGTCCGCGGCGGCCGGCGCGGGGGCCTCGGAGAGCATCGCGATGTCGGACATGAAGCGGCGTCCCGGTCGATCGGACTTCGGGAGTAGCAGCCGGCTGTTAGCGAAGGGTTGACCCGGAAAGCCGCAATCCGCCCGGTCGCGTCAGGATTCCGTCAAGCATGAGCGCCAGCCGCAGAGCGCCAGCGACGCCTGCATATGCGCCGGCGGCGGCGCCGCGACGCTGACCGGCTCGCGCTTCGGATACAGCGGAATCACGATCGAGCGGGCGTGAAGCTGCAGGCCCGGGCCGCCCTCGCGCGGCGAGGAGCCGTAAATCTCGTCGCCGAGCAGGGGCCAGCCCGACGCCGCGCCGTGGACGCGGAGCTGGTGGGTGCGGCCGGTCAGCGGCTCCAGTTCGAGCCAGGCGAGAGGGCCGGAGGGCGATTCGCCCCGGCCGAGCACACGGTATCGTGTTCGCGAAGGCAGGCCGTCGGGGGCGACCTTCATCCACCAGCCGCGCTCCGGCGCGCGCCTCGCCAGGGGCAGGTCGATCAGCCCCGCCTCATCGGCGGGTCCGCCCTCGACCACGGCCCAGTACGCCTTCCCGATCCGCCCGTCGCGGAAGAGCTGGTTGAGCTGCGCCATGGCGCGCGGGTGACGGCCGAGCACGAGGCAGCCCGAGGTGTCCTTGTCGAGCCGGTGCGCCGCCTCCGGCCGGCGCGGCAGGCCGAAGCGCAGGGCGTCGAGATGATCGGTGAGGACCGGGATGACCCGGCGCTTCGCCTGCGGGCCGCGGTGCGAGGGCAGGCCGGCGGGCTTGTCGATGACCAGCATCATGGCGTCGCGATAGAGCAGCGGCACCGGCGGATCGGCGTCGCGACGCGCTCCTTCCTGCGAAAAGGCTGGTTGATCCGGCGCGGCCATGGCATTGCGCTAGCGAAGGCGGCCGGGCGACGCAAGCGCGCCGCGCGCCTGCGACGAGGGCCGGGCACAGTTCGGAACGAATGATGAGCGAGACCGAACCGAAGAAGCGCGGCTTCCTTGCGAGGCTCTTCGGGCTGGACGAGGCGGCGGCCGGGCGCTCCGACGCAGGGTCCCCGACCGCAGCGCCGGCCGCGTCCGACGCGGCGCCGGCCGAACCGGAGGCGGACGCCCCGATCGCACCCGCCGTGCTGTCGGGCGAGGCGTCGCCGCTGCCCCTCGCCGCGCCTGAAACGCCGGTGGTCGTCGCCTCGCCGGCTGCCTCGCCCGCCGCCCCTGAGCCGAAACGGAGCTGGTGGCGGCGGCTGACCGACGGGCTGTCGCGGACCTCCTCGGCGCTGACGACCGGGATCGGCGATCTCTTCACCAAGCGCAAGCTCGACGCCGGCACGCTGGAGGATCTGGAGGACATCCTGATCCAGGCCGATCTCGGCCTCGCGACCGCGGCGCGAATCGCCAAGGCGGTCGGCGAGGGCCGCTACGACAAGCAGATCGACCCGGCCGAGGTGAAGGCGATCCTCGCCCGCGAGGTCGAGGCGATCCTGACGCCGGTCGCGACGCCGCTCGTCATCGACGTCACGAAAAAGCCGTTCGTGATCCTGATGGTCGGCGTCAACGGCTCGGGCAAGACGACGACGATCGGCAAGCTCGCGGCCAAGTTCCGGGCCGAAGGCAGATCCGTCACGCTGGCGGCCGGAGACACGTTCCGGGCGGCGGCGATCGAGCAGCTCAGGGTCTGGGGCGAGCGCACGGGCGCGCAGGTCGTTTCCGGCCAGCAAGGGGCCGACGCGTCGGGGCTCGCCTTCGAGGCGCTGCAAAAGGCGAGGGCCGCCGGCACGGACGTCCTGCTGATCGACACCGCCGGACGTCTGCAGAACAAGACCGGGCTGATGGACGAACTCGCCAAGGTGGTGCGGGTCATCCGCAAGCTCGATCCCGGTGCGCCGCACGCCGCGCTGCTGGTGCTCGACGCCACGGTGGGCCAGAACGCGCTGGCGCAGGTCGAGGCCTTCCGGGACACGGCCGGCGTCACCGGGCTGGTGATGACCAAGCTCGACGGCACGGCGCGCGGCGGCATTCTCGTGGCGCTGGCGGCGAGGTTCGGACTGCCGGTGCATTTCATCGGCGTCGGCGAGGGCGTCGACGATCTGGAGCCGTTCTCGGCGCGCGATTTCGCGCGGGCCGTGGCGGGATTGGGAGAAACGGCGTGAGCCAGGACGTCACCGAAACGGGCCAGCTCAAGGTCCATCCGCTGCTCAAGCTCGCGCTCGAGTTCGGGCCGCTGGCGATCTTCTTCTTCGCCAATTCCTACGGCGACCGGCTCTTCGGCGTGGCGCAGGACCGGCGCATCTTCGTGGCGACGGGCGTCTTCATGGTCGCTTCGCTGGTCGCGCTCGCCCTGTCGCGCCTGCTGATGGGCTATCTGCCGCGCATGGCGATCGTCAACGCCGTCGTCGTCAGCGTCTTCGGCGGGCTGACCATCGCGCTCGACGACGCCTTCTTCATCAAGGTCAAGCCGACGATCGTGAACGCGCTGTTCGGCTGCGTCCTGCTCGGAGGCCTGTATTTCGGCCGCTCGCTGCTGGCGCTGGTGCTGGAGAGCGTGCTGCGGCTCGACGAGGCGGGCTGGCGCAAACTGACGCTGCGCTGGGGCCTGTTCTTCTTCGTGCTCGCGGCGCTCAACGAGGTCGTCTGGCGCACGCAGACGCAGGATTTCTGGGTCGCCTTCAAGGTCTGGGGCGTGATGCCGCTGACCATGGCCTTCGCGCTGGCGCAGACGCCGCTGATCCTGAGGCACGAGATCAAGCCGGCCGGGACGGAGTGACGGGCGGCGCGGCTGCGCCGGCGGCGGTCCCGGCCGCGGGCTCTTGCGGCGGACGGCGGACGAGGCCACATCTTCCGTGGTCAGAGGAGGACTGTCATGAGCCAGGGGTTCGGTTCGCGCTTCAGCCGCGAGGAGATGGCCGCGATCCGCGCCAGCCTGCGCGACGAGGCGCGTCTCGGCTCGGATTTCTTCGGTTTGCTGCGGCGCGTGGCGAGGCGCATTCCGTTCTCCGAGGATATCCTGGCGGCGTGGATCTGCGCGCGCGACCCGGCGACGCCGCGGCGCGTCCGGCTGACGCTGCTGGCGGCGGTCGGCTATTTCGTGCTGCCGCTCGACGGCGTTCCCGACCTCCTGCCCTTCCTCGGCTTCACCGACGACGCGGCGGTGATCGCGGCTGCGATCGCGGCGGTCGCCGGGTCGATCACGCAGGAACATCGCGAGAAGGCGCGCGAGACGCTGGGCGAGACCCTCAGCGACGTCTGAGCGGCGGCCCGGCTCACAGCGTCAGCACGATCTTGCCGAGCGCCTTGCGCTCGCCGATCATGGCGAAGGCTTCGGCCGCGCGCTCGATCGGGAAGGTCTGGTGGACATGGGCGCGGATGCGCCCGACCGCCGCCCATGCGAGCAGGCGCTCCATGTTGCCGCGGTGGGTTTCGGGCTCGCGCGCGGTGAATTCGCCCCAGAACACGCCGCGCAGGTCGCAGCTCTTCAGCAGCAGCAGGTTGAGCGGGATCTTGGGGATCGCGCCGCCGGCGAAGCCGACCACGAGATAGCGCCCCTCCCAGGCCATGGCGCGCAGCGCCGGCTCGGCCAGCTCGCCGCCGACCGTGTCGTAGAGCAGATCGACGCCGCGCCCGTCGGTGAGGCGGCGCAGGCCCGCCTTGACGTCCTCGCGGCTGTAGTCGAGCCCGTCGCGGGCGCCATGCGTCGCCGCCAGCGCCAGTTTCTCGGGAGAGGAGGCGCAGGCGACCACATGGGCTCCGAGCAGCGCGCCGACCTCGACGGCCGCGAGCCCGGCGCCGCCGCCCGCTCCGAGAACCGCGAGCGTCTCGCCCGGCCGCAGCGCGCCGCGCTGGACCAGCCCGTGCATCGCCGTGCCATAGGTCACGAACAGGCCCGCCGCCTGGCTGTCGTCGAGCGTATCGGGCACGCGCACGACCGCGTCCGCGGCGACGGCGATCTTCTCGCGGGCCGCGCCATGGCCGACCCAGGCCGCGACGCGCTCGCCGACCCGCCAGCCGATGACGCCCGCGCCGATGGCCGAAATCGTCCCGGCGCATTCGCCCGAGGGCGAGAACGGCAGGGCCGGCTTGGTCTGATAGCGGTTCTGGATGATCAGCGTATCGAAGAAGTTCAGCGCCGCGGCGCTGACCGCGACGACGACCTCGCCGGGGCCGGGCAGAGGTTCGGCCAGATCGCGCAGGACGAGAGCCTCGGCCGGGCCATGCGTCTCACAAAGCAGCGCCTTCATGACGGACCTTCATCCCGACTCGACGACGCCGCCGGCCTCCAGCACCCGCCGCAGGCGCGAGAAGGCGAGACGGATTCGCGACTTCACCGTGCCCAGCGGGAGCCCGGTGATCTCTGCGATGCGGGCATGCTACAATCCATCGAAAAAAGCCAGCCG
>JAKFWE010000415.1 GCA_021732895.1 Allobosea sp.
GACCAGATGCGAGAAGGGCTGGCGCCCGAGCAGGGCGAAATAGTTGCCCTTGGCGTAATGCTGCACCGGCGCATGCCGCGTCGGAAAGCCCTCGAGCCCGGCGAGCAGGCGCGGCGCGCCGTGGCCGGCCGCGTTGACGACGCTGCGCACCGTGTAGCTCGCCGGGTCGTCGCCACCGAAATCGACCTCGAAACCGTCATCCGCGCGCCGCCAGCCGGCGATCGGCGTATTCAGCGCCAGCGCGCCGCCGGCCGCCTCGCACTCGCCGAGAAGCGACAGCATCAGCGCGTGGCTGTCGACGACGCCGGTCTCCGGCGAAAACAGCGCCAGTTCGCAGGACACTTCCGGCTCCAGCGCCCGCGCCGCGTCGCGATCGAGAAAGCGCAGGCTGTCGACCCCGGACGCGGCGGCGCGCGCGGCGATCGTCTCCAGCACCGGGCGCTGGCTCGCGCTGGTCGCCACGATCAGCTTGCCGCAGGCCTTGTGGGGCAGGCCGCGCTCGCGCAGATAGGCGTAGAGCAGTTTGCGGCCCTCGACGCAGACCCGCGCCTTCAGTGATCCCGGCGGATAGTAGATGCCGGCATGGATGACCTCGCTGTTGCGCGCCGAGGTCTGCGTGCCGATGCCGTCGCACGCTTCGGCGATGACGACCTCGCGCCCCGCAAGAGCGAGCGCCCGCGCGACCGCGAGGCCGACGACGCCGGCCCCGATCACGAGGCAGTCGATATCGCTGGTCACGCGTGGCGCGGCATGGCGATTTCGACCAGGCTCGCCCAGTAGGTCACCCCGATCGGGATCGCCGCATCGTTGAATTCATAGGCCGGGTGGTGCAGTCCCGCCGAGTCGCCATTGCCCATGAAGATGTAGGCGCCGGGGCGCTCCTCCAGCATGAAGGAGAAGTCTTCCGAGCCCATGGTCGGCGGCACGTCGGTGTCGATCGCGTCCTTGCCGAATACCGTCCGGGCCGCGCTGGTGACGAAATCGGTCTGGCCGGCATGGTTGAAGGTGACGGGGTAGCCGCGCTCGTATTCGATGGTGAAGCTCAGTCCGAAAGCCTGCGCCGTGCCGGCGACGATCTCGCGGAAGCGCTTTTCGGCCAGGTCGCGCATGCCCGTGGACAGCGTGCGCACGGTGCCTTTGATCTCGACATGCTGGGGAATGACGTTGAAGGCCTCGCCCGCCTTGAGGGCGGTGACGGAAACCACGATCGAATCGAGCGGGTCGGCGTTGCGCGATGCGATGGTCTGCAGGCTCGACACCATCTGGCAGGCGCCGACCAGCGGGTCGATGGTCTCGTTGGGCTTGGCGGCGTGACCGCCGCGACCCTCCAGCTTCACCAGGAAACGGTCGGCGGCCGCCATCATCGGCCCCTTGCGGATGGCGAACTGGCCGATCGGCAGGCCCGGCATGTTGTGCAGCCCGTAAACCTCCTGCACGCCGAAACGCTCCATCAACCCGTCGGCGCACATCTCCCGCCCGCCGCCGCCACCCTCTTCCGCCGGCTGGAAGATGACGATGGCGGTGCCGTCGAAATCGCGGGTTTCGGCGAGATACTTCGCCGCTCCGAGCAGCATGGTCGTGTGGCCGTCATGGCCGCAGGCGTGCATCTTTCCGGCGACGGTCGAGCGGTGTTCGAGATTGGTCTCCTCGTGGATCGGCAGCGCGTCCATGTCGGCGCGCAGGCCGATCACCTTGCCGGAGCCCTGACCCTTGCCCTTGATCACGCCGACGACGCCGGTGCGGCCGAGCCCGGTGACGATCTCGTCCACGCCCCATGCCTTCAGCTTGTCGGCGACGACGCCGGCGGTGCGTTCGACGTCGAACAGCAGCTCGGGATGGCGGTGAAGATCGCGGCGGATGGCGGTGAGTTCCGGCGCGCTCGCCGCGATCAGATCAGAATTGGGCATCATGTCCTCGACGATGACGGGCGTGCGGCGCGAGAGCCGCGAGAGAAGGCTGGACGCTAGCCCGAAGCGCCGGCGCCTGTCCAAGCACAATGCGTCATGGCGGGGCCGGGCGGACGGAATGGCGGCGCGCCTCACACGCCGAACTCGCCGCGCCAGCGCGCTATGTCCTCGAGCGCCACATTGGAGCCGCAGAGCACCAGCGCGACCCGTTCGCCTGGCCTGAACATCGCCTTGCTCGCCTCGGCCGCCGCCACGACGCAGGCCGCCGCCGGCTCCAGCAGCACGCGCCCGTTCTGCAGGACCCAGACGAGCTCGCGCACCGCCGCCGCATCCGGCACGACGATGATCTGCTCGAGCAGGTCGCGCGCCGCCGCCATGGTCCGCTGGGTGGCGAAAGGCGCACCGAGCGTCCGCGCGATGGAGGTGGGGCGGATCGGAACCGGCGCTCCGGCCGCCAGCGCCTGCGTCATCGTGGTCGCGCCTTCGGTCTCGACGCCATGGATGCGCACCGCCGGGTCGAGCCCCTTCAGCGCTGCGCCGACGCCGGCGGCGAAGCCGCCGCCGCCGATCGAGACGAAGACATGGTCGAGGCGGCCGCCGGCGTCGCTGGCGAGTTCGAGACCGACCGAGCCATGCCCGGCGATGATCGCCGGATCGTCGTAGGAATGGACATTGACCATCCCCTGCGCGGCGTAGTCCTCCGCCTTGGCGAAGGCGGCGACCGCGTCTTCACAGAGTTCGACGGCGCCGCCTGCGGCCTCCGTCAGCGCGATGTTCAGCGCCGGCGTCGCCTTCGGCATGAGAACGAGGGCGCGCGCGCCCATGGCCTTCGCCGCCAACGATACGGCGATCGCGTGGTTGCCTCCGGAGACGGTGACGATGCCGCGCGCCAGCTCCGCCTCGCCGAGCCCCATCAGCTTGTTGAAGCAGCCGCGAACCTTGAATGAGCCGCCCAGTTGCAGGCTCTCGACCTTGACGACCGTCTCGACGCCGAAGCGGGTCGACAATCCGGCGCTGTGCCAGGTCGGGGTGCGGCGGATCCTGCCCGCGATGCGGGCGGCCGCGTTCTGGATGTCGCTGAGCGTGACGTCGAACTGCATGGGAACTGGCCTTGCTGGCGGCATCCTCACGGTTGCGCCCTGATTTGAGGCGAAAGGTTGAGCCCGCCCGACGCCGGTCCGTCAAGCGCGGCGCTGTCGGGCGCGCGGCGAGGCGGCGCGCGTTGTTGACCTTCCGCGCCCGGCGCGTAGCGTGCCGGCACGATTCCTGCCAGCGCCGCCGGCTTCCAGCGCGGCCTGCCTTCGGAGACAGATCGACGTGACCTACACCCCCAGGGAGATGCTGGCCAAGCTGGTGTCGTTAAACACCGAGTCGCAGCGCAGCAATCTCGAACTCATCGGCTTCGTCCGCGATTATCTCGCCGGTCTCGGCGTCGAGAGCGTGACCGTGCCGAGCGCCGACGGCGAGAAGGCCAATCTCTTCGCCACCATCGGGCCGAAGGCCGATGGCGGCGTGGTGCTCTCCGGCCATACCGACGTCGTGCCCGTTGCGGGCCAGAACTGGAGCTCGGACCCGTGGACGCTGCGCGAGGCCGATGGCAGGCTCTACGGCCGTGGAACCTGCGACATGAAGGGGTTCGACGCGCTGGCTCTGGCGCTCGTGCCCGAGATGCTGGCCGCGCCGCTCAGGCGCCCGGTGCACATCGCCCTGTCCTATGACGAGGAGGTCGGCTGCTTCGGCGCGCGTTTTCTGGTGAAGGCGATGGCGGAAGCCGGGTTGAAGCCGTCTGCGGTCATCGTCGGCGAGCCCTCGATGATGCAGGTCGTCACCGGCCACAAGGGCGGCACGCGGATGCGCACGACGGTGCGCGGCCACGCGGTGCATTCCAGCCGCGTCGACATCGGCGTGCCGGCCGTGATGATCGCCGGCGAGCTTATCGCCTGGAACGCCGCGCTGATGGAGGAGAACAGGGCCCGCCAGGCTGCGGACAACCCCTTCGAGCCGCCCTACACCACCGCCCATGTCGGCGTCGTCCAGGGCGGCACGGCCGTCAACATCACCGCCGAACACTGCGCCTTCAGCCACGAGTTCCGCGTCATTCCCGGCGAGAGGGACGCCGACTATGTCGAGCGATACCGGGCCAAGATCGCCCAGCTCGAGGCGCGCATGCAGGCGATCGCCCCGGATACCGGCATCACGCTGGAGATCACCTCGTTCACCCCGCCCCTCGCGCCGGAGCGCGAGGGCGCGGCCGAGGCGCTGGCGCGCCGGCTCACCGGCGACAATGGCAGCCATGTCGTCGCCTACGGCACCGAGGGCGGGCTTTTCCAGGGCCAGGGCTGGTCGACCGTGGTCTGCGGCCCCGGCGACATCGCCCAGGCGCATCAGCCCGACGAGTTCATCACCGTGGCGCAGCTCGACGCCGGCGCCGGTTTCGTCCGCGGCGTCATCGCCGAACTGGCGCGCTGATCGAACGGGCGCCGCGATCGCATCCGTCGTTTTGGCGGCGGCGGCCGGCCACGAAGTTCGATCTGGAACGAACTTTGCTGGCCGGGCTGGACGCAGCCTCCAAAGCGTCATTAATCTGCCGCCTTCACGGATCGGCCGCCAAGGCGAGCGGACGATCGGAAACCGCTCCCGGGAGGAGTGGGACGTCGAACCGAATGGGAGCACCCGTAACATGTCATTCAAGACGACCTGCCTTGCCGCCGTCGCGGTTCTGGCCCTGACCTGCGGGGCCGTGCAGGCGCAGACGCTGCGCTACGCCAACCAGGGCGAGCTCAAGTCGCTCGACCCCTACACGGTCAACGAGACGACGACCCACGCCCATCTCGGCCACCCCTATGAGGGGCTGATCCGGCGCGGCAAGAACCTCGAGATCCTGCCCGGCCTCGCCGAGAAATGGGATGTTTCCGAGGATGGCCTGAAATGGCGCTTCGCGCTGCGCAAGGGCGTCAAGTTCCATGGCGGCGAGGATTTCACGGCGGACGACGTCGTGTTCTCGGCCGATCGCGCCCGCGCCCCCGGCTCCAACGTCCAGACCCGCATCGCCAAGGACATCAAGGTCGTCAAGATCGACGATTTCACCGTCGAGTTCCAGCTGCCGACGCCCAATCCCATCCTGCATTCGCAGTGGGACACCTGGTACATCATGTCGAAGAAATGGGCCGAGGCGAACAACTCGACCCAGCCGACGCCCGCCAGCGCCACGACGCCGACCTATGCGGCGCTGAACGCCAACGGCACCGGCGCCTTCAAGGTCGACAGCCACCAGCCGGGCGTCAAGACCGTCTTCAAGGTCAACGAGAACTGGTGGAACAAGCAGGTCGAGCACAATCTGAAGGAGATCGTCTTCACGCCGATCGCGTCGGACGCGACGCGCGTCGCGGCGCTCCTGTCGGGCGAGGTCGACGTCATCGAGCCCGTTCCGGTGCAGGACATCCAGCGCGTCAACGGCGGCGGCAACGTCCAGGTGCTGACCGGGCCGGAGCTGCGCACCATCTTCCTCGGCATGGATCAGGTCCGTGACGAACTGCTCGAATCCAGCGTCAAGGGCAAGAACCCGTTCAAGGACATCAGGGTCCGCCAGGCCTTCTATCAGGCGATCGACGTCGAGACGATCAAGACGCGCGTCATGCGCGGCCTGGCGACGCCGTCGCCGCTCATGATCGCGCCGGAGCTGTTCCCGCACGCCGGTTTCACCCGCGCCAAGTTCGATTCGGCCGCCGCCAAGAAGCTGCTGACCGAGGCCGGCTATCCCGACGGGTTCGAGGTCGGGATGGACTGCCCGAACGATCGATACGTCAATGACGGCCCGATCTGCCAGGCCGTGGTCGGCATGCTCGCCCGCATCGGCGTCAAGGTGAATCTCAACGCCCAGCCCAAGGGCCAGTATTTCGCCAAGGTGCTGAAGCCGGGCGGCTACAAGACCTCGTTCTACCTGCTGGGCTGGACGCCCGGGACGAGCGATTCCCACAACGTCCTGCACGACATCATGGGTTGCCGCGACAACCCGGCCTCGGCCCGCGGCGAGGCCAATCTCGGCGGCTACTGCAACAAGAAGCTCGACGCCCTGACCGACAAGATCATCGTCGAGTCCGACAAGGCGAAGCGCGACGCCATGATCAAGGAAGCCTTCCAGATCGGCATCGACGATTTCGGCTACATCCCGCTCCACCAGCAGGCGCTGGCCTGGGGCGTGTCGAAGAAGGTCAAGCTGACGCAGCGCGCAGACAACGCGGTGCACTTCCAGTACGCCACCAAGGAGTGAGCGGGACCGGCCCTCAACCTCTCCCGTCATTGCGAGCGTAGCGAAGCAATCCAGAGCCGTGTGCTCAACGGCCCCTGGATTGCTTCGTCGCCAAAGCGCCTCGCAATGACGAGGAGCGCAGTCCCCCAAGGGTTTCATGCTCGCTTTCATCCTGCGCCGGATCTTCCAGTCGCTCATCGTCATGCTGAGCGTGGCGCTCATCGCCTTCGCGATGTTCCGCTTCGTCGGCGATCCGGTGAACCAGATCGTCAGCCTCGACACCCCGCAATCCGAGGTGGCGGAGATCAGGCGCTCGCTTGGCCTCGACGATTCCGTCCTGGTCCAGTTCGGCCGCTACATCTACAACGCGGCCCGACTCGAATTCGGCGTCTCCTACCAGTTCCGCCTGCCGGTCATCTCGCTGCTCGGCGAGCGCGCGCCCGCGACGCTGGAGCTCGCCTTCATGTCGGCGCTGTTTTCCCTCGTGGTCGGCATTCCGATGGGGGTCTACACCGCGCTCAAGCGGGAGAGCTGGCTCTCGAAGGTCTTTCAGGCCGTGTCGCTGGTCGGCATCAGCCTGCCGACCTTTCTGATCGGCATCCTGCTGATCTACCTGTTTTCGGTCACGCTCGGGGTGCTGCCGTCCTTCGGGCGTGGCGAGACCGTCAAGATCGGCTCGTGGTGGACCACCGGGCTGCTGACGGTGTCCGGCCTCAAGGCGCTCATCCTGCCTTCGATCACGCTCGGCCTGTTTCAGATGACGCTGATCATGCGTCTGGTCCGTGCCGAGATGCTCGAGGTGCTGCGCACCGACTACATCAAGTTCGCCCGCGCGCGCGGGCTGCGGACGCGGGCGGTTCATTTCGGCCACGCGCTCAAGAACACGCTGGTGCCGGTGATCACGATCGCCGGTCTCCAGCTCGGCTCGATCATCGCCTTCGCGATCATCACCGAGACGGTGTTCCAGTGGCCCGGCATGGGCCAGCTCTTCCTGCGCTCGGTGCAGAACGTCGATATCCCGATCATGGCGGCCTATCTGATCCTGATCTCCTTCCTGTTCGTCAGCATCAACCTGATCGTCGATCTGCTCTATTCGGCGGTCGATCCGCGCCTGCGCGCGACAGTCGGCGCGCATTGAGGGGCGCCCGCACATGAACATGGCCTCGCCCCCGCCTGTCGCTCCGGCCCCCGAAAAGCCGCTCTCCCGCTGGGGCCGCATCCGCGACAGCGACATCCTCGCGAGCTTCCTGAAGTCGAAGGTGACGATGGTCGCAGCCTTCGTCGTGCTGCTGCTGTTCGTCGGCGCCGCCTTCTCGCCCTGGCTCGCGCCGACCAACCCGTTCGACCCGGCGACGGTGTTCCTGGCCGATTCGATGATCCCGCCCGCATGGCAGGATGGCGGCGAGGCCCGCTTCATCCTCGGCACCGACGACCAGGGGCGCGATCTCTATTCGGCGATCCTCTACGGACTGCGCGTCTCGCTCACCGTGGGCGGGCTCGGCGTCCTCCTCGCCGCCTCGATCGGGATCACGCTCGGCCTGCTGGCCGGCTATCTCGGCGGGCGCACCGACGCGATCATCATGCGCATCGCCGACGTGCAGCTGACCTTTCCCGCCATCCTGATCGCGCTGCTGATCGACGGCGTCGTGCGCGGCATCTTCAAGAGCGCCTCGCGCGAGGACACCGCGATCTACGTGCTGGTGATCTCGATCGGCCTGTCCTTCTGGGTGCAGTACGCCCGCACCATCCGCGGCTCGACGCTGGTCGAGCGCAACAAGGACTATGTGATGGCGGCCCGCCTCGTCGGCCTGCCGGCGCCGCTGATCATGCTGCGCCACGTGCTGCCCAACGTCATCGGGCCGGTGCTGGTCATCCTCACGATCAATCTGGGCCTGGCCGTGATCACCGAGGCGACGCTGTCCTTCCTCGGCGTCGGCCTGCCCGCCACGCAGCCCTCGCTCGGCACGCTGATCTCGATCGGCAACCGCTATTTGTTCTCCGGCGACTGGTGGATCGTCGCCTTTCCCGGCATCACGCTGGCGGTGCTCGTGCTGGCGGTGAACCTGCTCGGCGACTGGCTGCGCGATGCGCTCAACCCGCGTCTGCGATGAGTGGCGAGCAATTGTGCAAATGCCCGCATAGCCATGCGATTTGCGCGCATTAGACCCGTGACTCGCGCGCGCTCTTTCCCTAGCATCCGTCGCTTCGCCGGCCTCAGCCAAAGGCCGCTCTCGGGAGGCATGATCTCATGAAACCGCGTTTTCTCACTTTCGCCGCCGCCCTGCTCGGCGCATCGGTCATGGCTCTGGGCGCGGCCGATGCGCGCCCGCTGAAATGGGCCCGCTCGGGCGACGCGCTCACGCTCGATCCCCATGGCCAGAACGAGGGTCCGACGACCGCGCTGAACCAGCACATCTATGAGGGGCTGACCGAGCGCGACCACACCGGCAAGCTCGGCCCGTTGCTGGCGACCTCCTGGCGCGTCCTGCCCAACGATCCGACCACCTGGGAGTTCAAGCTCCAGTCCGGCATCAAGTTTCATGACGGCGCGCCCTTCACCGCCGAGGACGTGGTGTTCTCCTATGAGCGCGCCATGCAGCCGACTTCGGACTTCAAGGGCTATCTCTCGTCGGTCGAGAAGGTCTCGAAGGTCGACGACCTGACCGTGCACATCAAGACCAAGGGTCCGAACCCGCTGCTGGTCAACAACACCGAGTCGATCCGCATCCTGAGCAAGGCCTGGGCGGAGAAGAACAACGCCACCAAGGCGCAGGACTTCAAGAACAAGGAAGAGAATTTCGCGGTCCGCAACGCCAACGGCACTGGCCCCTTCATCCTGGTCTCGCGCGAGACCGACGTGAAGACGGTGATGAGGCGCAATGACGCCTACTGGAACAAGGCCAAGGTGCCGCTCGAGGTGACCGAGCTCACCTTCGTGCCGATCAAGCAGGACGCCACCCGCGTCGCGGCCCTGCTCTCGGGCGAGGTCGATTTCGTCCAGGACGTGCCGGTGCAGGACATCGCCCGCCTCAAGAGCCAGCCCAAGCTGCGCGTCACCTCCGGCGCCGAGAACCGCACCATCTTCTTCGGCATGGACGTGGCGTCGGCCGATCTCAAGGGCGACGACGTGCAGGGCAAGAACCCCTTCGCCGACAAGCGCGTCCGTCAGGCGCTCAACATGGCGATCAACCGCCCGGCGATCCAGCGCGTCGTGATGCGCGGCGAGTCGGTGCCGACCGGCGTCATCATGCCGCCCTTCGTCAATGGCTGGACCAAGGAACTCGACGCGGCCCCCGCGACCGACGTCGCCAAGGCCAAGGCGCTGCTGACTGAAGCCGGCTATCCCAACGGCTTCTCGACGACGCTGCACTGCCCCAATGACCGCTACGTCAACGACGAGGGCATCTGCCAGGCGGCGGTCGGCATGTTCGGCCAGATCGGCGTCAAGGTGAACCTGGTCTCGCAGTCGAAGTCGATCCACTTCACGCTGATTCAGAAGAACCCGCCCGAGACCGAGTTCTACCTCGTCGGCTGGGGCGTGCCGACCTTCGATTCGGACTACATCTTCTCCTTCCTCTACCACTCGCGCACCGGCTCGCGCGGGAGCTGGAACGCGACGAAATACGCCAATGCCGAGGTCGATACGATGATCCAGTCGCTCTCGCAGGAGATCGACATCGCCAAGCGCGACGCGACGATCGCGAAAATCTGGGCCAGGCTGAAGGAGGAGACGATCTACCTGCCGATCCACCATCAGGCGCTGAGCTACGCCATGAGCACGACGCTCGACATCCCCGTCGACGTGTCGAACTCGCCCAAGCTGAAGATGGTGAGCTTCAAGGGCTCGTAGTCTTCGAATGTCTGGCCGCGACCGGTCCCCTTCCCCCCGCTTGCGGTTGGGAAGGGT
>JAKFWE010000492.1 GCA_021732895.1 Allobosea sp.
CCGCCGCTGGTCAGCAGTTCGCCCGCGAGCAGGAAGAACGGGATCGCCAGCAGCAGGAACTTGCCGACGCCCGAAACCGTGTTCTGCACGATCGCCGCTTCCGGCAAAAATCCGCCGAAGGCGCCGCTCAGCGAGACGCCGGCGAGCAGGGCGAAGGGCAGGGGCGCGCCGAGCAGCAGGCTGAGCAGCGCCCAGCCGGCGGCGACGAGACTCGGCGGCTGCACGAGAATTCCGCTGGCCTGCTGCGCCAGCAGGTAGACGCCAGTCCCGAGCGCCAGCGACGCCAGCGCCGAAAGCCAACCGCGACCGAGCCCGGCGCGGCCAAGCACGCAGACCAGAGTCAACCCGCCACCGACGGCGAAGGCGCCGAAGCGCAGCGCCTCGGGCAGGCCGAGAACCGTCGAGACGCCCCCGACCCGGGCTGCGACGGCGGCCCCGCCGAGCGCCAGCACCAGCGACCCATGCACCGCGACGGAGTCTGCGAAGATCGCGGCGAGGCGCCGCCCGCGACCCGGCAGCAGACCGGCCACGACATCGAGCCGCATCGCCAGCGCGCTCGTCGCCGCCAGCGGCATGGCCAGCGCGATCAGCGCCAGATGCAGCCAGATCGCCGCCTCGTCCGACCAGATCAGCCCGCCGCCGAGAAGATAGCGATGCGCGACCGCCGCGATGATGACGAGGAACAGCGCCGCGAGTACGGCGGCGGCGGCGTATTCCAGCCCGAGGAGCAACCGCGCCAGCGCGGCCGCGACGCGGTCGTCGCGGCGGCTTGTCCCGGTCTTCCCGTCTTCGATCTCGCCCGACATCGCCGCCTCGCGCCGCCGCTTCGGTAGCCGGGCGAGGCGCGATCGGCAATCGCCCCGCGCCCGCCGCCTTTGCATTCGCGGTCCACCGCGACTATCAGCGGCCCCATGGCGCTCGCGCCGTTCAACCGCAGAGGCGAACCATGGATCTCGGTCTTCACGACAAACGCGCGCTCGTGCTCGGCGCCAGCCGCGGGCTCGGCGCCGCCATCGCCCGCACGCTCGCGCAGGAAGGCGCCAGCGTCGTCGCGGCCGCCCGCAACACGGCCGCGATCGAAGCCTGGGCCGCCGAACTGCCGCCCGAGGCGCGTGGACGGATCAAGGCCGAGAGTCTCGATCTCGGCGACTTCGCCTCCGTCGAGGCGCTGCTGGCGCGGGTCAGGCAGGCCGGCGGCGCCGATATCCTGATCGGCAATTCCGGCGGGCCGCCGCCCGGCGAGGCACGCGACACGAAGCGCGACGACTGGTTGACGCATTTCGAGGCCATGGCCGCCAACCTCTTCCATGTCGCGCAGGCGGTGCTGCCCGGCATGACGGAGAAGGGCTGGGGCCGCATCATCACCATCGCCTCGTCGGGCGTCGAGCAGCCGATCCCGCGCCTCGCCTTGTCGAACGGCATCCGCTCGGCCGTGATCGGCTGGTCGAAGACGCTGTCGGCCGAAGTCGCGGCCCGGGGCGTGACGGTCAATGTCGTGCTGCCCGGTCGCATTCATACCGAGCGCGTCGATCAGCTCGACCAGGCCGCCGCCGCGCGCGCCGGCACGACGCCGGAAGCGGCGGCGGCGGCCTCGCGCGCGACGATCCCGATGGGGCGCTACGGCTCGGCCGAGGAATTCGCCGACGTCGTGGCCTTCCTTGCGAGCGCGCGGGCGGGCTACGTCACCGGCGCGAAAATCCGCATCGACGGCGGCGCGATCCGGGGGGTCTAGGCGTCCGGGCCAAGGCTGGCGTTCGAGCCGGTGCAGGCCGAAATCTTCTCCAACGAGCGTGAAATAAGAAAAACCACGCTACCGGCCGTGAATTGATCGCCCGGCGAAGCGGGATTAGATACTGCGTTCGATTTACCGAACGCAGGTGCGGCCCGCCATGTCGGCCAGTTTCCCACGGGCATCCTCCCCTGACGCTCCGTCGCCAGAGTCCCGGTCGGAGGGCGCCGTCGCAGCGCTGCACCGCCGGGCCGCCGCCCTGAACGCGGCGTTCGAGGCGGCGGACGCCAGCGCCCGGCTCGCCGGCCTGCTGGCCGACGAGGCGGGACAGGCCGTCTTCACCACCAGCTTCGGGCTGGAGGATCAGGTTCTGACCCATCTGATCGCGACCTTGCGCCTGCCGGTGCGCTTCGCGACGCTCGACACGGGGCGCCTCTTTCCGGAGGTCTATGCGCTCTGGGCGCAGACCGAGGCGCGCTACGGCGTCGTGATCGCGCCGTTCCACCCGCGCCATGACGCGATCGAGGGGTTCGTCCGGCAAAACGGCGTCAACGCCTTCTATGGCTCGCGCGAGGCGCGGCGGACCTGCTGCGCCATTCGCAAGGTCGAGCCTTTGGGCCGGGCGCTGGCGGACGCCGACCTCTGGATCGCCGGCCTGCGCGCCGATCAGTCGGCGGCGCGCGGCGGCGTCCGGTTCGCGGAAGCGGATGCGGCGAGGAAACTGATCAAGGTCAATCCGCTGCTCGACTGGTCGCGCGAACAGGCGCTGGCTTTCGCGCGGGAGCACGATGTGCCGCTCAATCCGCTGCACGCGCAGGGCTTCGTCTCGATCGGCTGCCAGCCCTGCACCCGCGCGATCGCGCCCGGCGAGCCCGAGCGCGCCGGGCGCTGGTGGTGGGAGGACGACGCCGCCAGGGAATGCGGTCTGCATGTGGGCGCGGACGGCGGGCTCAGCCGGGCTTCGCCGGCCGTCGCGGAGGCTCAGGCATGATCCAGCTCAGCCATCTGCAGAAGCTCGAGGCCGAGGCGATCTTCATCATCCGCGAGGTCGTCGCGACCTGCGACAGGCCGGTGCTGCTGTATTCGATCGGCAAGGATTCCGCCGTCCTGCTGCATCTCGCGCTGAAGGCGTTCTACCCGGCCAAGCCGCCATTCCCGCTGCTCCATGTCGACACCACCTGGAAATTTCGCGAGATGATCGCCTTTCGCGACGCCACAGTGGAGCGGCTCGGGCTCGATCTGATCGTCCATGTCAATCAGGCCGGCGTCGCGGCCGGCGTCGGACCCTTCGCCTCCGGCTCGCGCGTCCATACCGACGTGATGAAGACGCAAGCGCTGAAGCAGGCGCTCGACCTGCACGGATTCGATGCGGCTTTCGGCGGCGCGCGCCGCGACGAGGAGAAGAGCCGGGCCAAGGAGCGGGTTTTCTCGCTGCGCTCGTCCGAGCATCGCTGGGACCCGAAGAACCAGCGGCCGGAGCCGTGGCGGCTGTTCAACACGCGCAAGGCCAGGGGCGAGAGCTTCCGGGTGTTCCCGCTCTCGAACTGGACCGAGCGCGACGTCTGGGACTACGTCGCGCTGGAGAACATCCCCGTCGTGCCGCTCTATTTCGCGGCCCCGCGCCCGGTCGTGCGCCGCGACGGGGCCTGGATCATGCGCGACGACGAACGGATGGAATTGCGTCCCGGCGAGGCCCTCGAGACCCGGATGGTCCGTTTCCGCACGCTCGGCTGCTACCCGCTCACCGGCGCGGTCGAGAGCGAGGCCGCGACCCTGCCCGCGATCATCGCCGAAATGCGCGCCTCCCGGACCTCCGAGCGGCAGGGCCGCGTCATCGATCATGACGGGACCGGCTCGATGGAGCAGAAGAAGCAGGAAGGCTATTTCTGATGGCCGCGCTCGCGAGGCAAGTTCCCGAGGAAAGCCCCGTCCCGACCGCCCGGTCTCACGGCGATGCGGCGCCGGCGCACGAGTCCGCAGCGCCCGGACTGCTGCGCTTCATCACCTGCGGCTCGGTCGACGACGGCAAATCGACGCTGATCGGCCGCATGCTCTATGAAGCCGGCGCGATACCCGACGACCAGTTCGCGGCGCTCGACGCCGATTCGCGCAGGTTCGGCACGCAGGGCCCGCGCACGGACTTCGCGCTCCTCGTCGATGGCCTCTCGGCCGAGCGCGAGCAGGGCATCACGATCGACGTCGCCTATCGCTACTTTGCGACGCCGAGGCGCGGCTTCATCGTCGCCGATACGCCCGGCCACGAGCAGTACACCCGCAACATGGCGACGGGAGCCTCTAGCGCCGATCTCGCCATCATCCTGATCGACGCGCGCAAGGGCGTGCTGGCGCAGACGCGGCGGCACTCCTTCATCGTCTCGCTGGTCGGCGTCCGCCATGTCGTGGTCGCGGTCAACAAGATGGACCTCGTCGGCTGGGACGAGGCCGCCTTCGGGCGCATCGTGGCGCAGTATCAGGCGGCGACGCGCAGTCTCGGCTTCGCCTCGATCCGGTTCGTGCCCGTCTCGGCGCGCGATGGCGAAAACGTCGCCACCGGCTCGGAGCGGATGCCGTGGTATCGCGGGCCGGCGCTGCTGCCGCTGCTCGAAGCCGCCGAGGTCGAGGGCCGCTCCACCGGGCCGGACGGGTTCGTCATGCCGGTGCAATGGGTCAACCGGCCCGATCTGGATTTTCGCGGCTATGCGGGGACGCCCGCACGCGGAACGATCCGCGTCGGCGACGCCGTGCTCGCGCTGCCGTCCGGCCGGCGCGCCACGGTCGGACGGCTGATCGGCGCCGCCGGCGAGGCGAGCGAGCTCGGGCAGGGGCAGGCTGCGACGCTGGTGCTCAACGGGGAAATCGATGTTTCGCGCGGCGACGTCCTCGTCGCGGCGCAGGCGCCGGTTCCGCTCAGCCGCGAGATCGCGGCGCGCCTGCTCTGGACGGCGGAGCGCCCGCTCGCCGAGGGTGGGCGATACCTTCTCAAGCTGGCCACGCAGAGCGCCGCCGCGCGGCTGACGCGCCTGCATCGCACCATCCAGATCGACGGGCTGGCCCCGGCGCTTTCGCGCAGCCTCGCCATGAACGGGATCGGCGTGGTGACGCTGCGGCTCGACCGGCCGGTCGTGGCCTTGCCCTATGCGCAATCGCGCGAGCTCGGCGGCTTCATCCTGATCGACGCGGCCAGCAACGAAACGGTCGCCTTCGGCTTCGTCGAGGCGGGCGGCTCGGGAGGCGCGGCGGAGCCGGACGACTTGGCGGGCTCCGACTGGGAGAGGCGCCTGCGCCGGGCGCTCGCTCGCGTCATCGGCCGAAGCGGCACGCCGGAGCGCCGGCGCCGGCTGACGGGGATGAGCTGGCGGCTCGTCAGCGTCGCGGCGCTGTTCGCCGGGGGGCTCGCATTGACGGGAAGACCTGACCTTTCGGCCGCGCTGGCTTTGGGCGATCTCGCGCTGCGCCCGCTGCTGCGGCGCGGCCATGGCTGGCTCTGGCGTCGGTCGCGTGAGGGTGCGCTGGAGGATGGCGCCGGAATCTGAAGCGCCGGCCGGCGTCCTGCCGGACGGCGCGATTTCAGGCCATCCGGTTCATGCCGTTTGCGAATAGCTGAAAGGGCCGGAGCCGCCGCTCTGTCCGAGCAGCGCCGAAGCGCCATAGGCGCCGAAGCCTTGCGTCGCCAGGTTCGAACGGCCGAACTGGTCGGCGCGTTGCTCGACCTGCTTGCGGAAAGCGTCGTCCTCGTCGCGCGAGATCGAGCCGTCCTTGTCGCCGTCGATGGCGTCGAACAGCTTCCGCAACAGTTCGGAGGATTGGCCGCTTCCCGACGCGTCGGTCGTCCCGGCCCGCGCCGCGAGGAATTCGTCGCGGGCGACGCCGCCATCGGCATTGGCGTCGAGCGCCGCGAAGATGTCGTCCGCCTCGTCGGTCGCGCCGGCGCCGGACGACTGCAGGCCGAACAGGAAGGACTGGAACTGCTTCTCCGCCTCGGCCCGGAAGCTGTCGGACTCGGTCTTGCTGATCGAACCGTCGCCGTCGCCGTCTATCGTCTTGAAGAGGGCTTCGGCCTTCTTGTCGTCGACGCCCCTCGGGCCGCCGGACTTGAATTCGTCGAGGCTCAGGCCCCCGTCGCCGTTCGCGTCGATCTTCTCGAAGCGCGGCGGCTTGAAGTCGGAGGGCGGCCGAAAGCCGCCGACTCCACCGATGCTTGACATGATGTTCTCCTGTGCTGGCATGACCGCCGGCTGGCGGCTCCGCCAGTGTCGCGGCCGCCGTGCGCAGGGGACTTAACGGGCGCGCACGTGTTGGTTGCCCATTGTATCGGGGCTCGTAGCGGCAACATGCCGAAACAAATTTCCTGTGGACGCCGGCGCTCAGACGCCGATCACCGCCGTCGCCTCGATCTCGACCAGCGCCTGCGGCTCGACCAGCGCCGCGACGCCGACCACCGCCATGGCCGGGAAATGCCGGCCCATCACGGCGCGATAGACCGGGCCGATCGCCTTCAGGCTCTCGCGATAGGCCGCCATGTCGGTGACATACCAGGTCAGCCGCACGATGTCCTCGACCCGGCCGCCGCCGGCCTCGACCACGGCCCTCACATTGATCAGCGTCTGGCGGAACTGCGCCACGAAGCCCTCGGCGAAGACGCCGTCCGCATCCCAGCCGACGAGGCCTCCCGTCACCAGCACGCGCCCGGACGCGACCATGCCGTTCGCGTAGCCGCGCGGCTCGGGCCAGCCCTCGGGCAGGATCGCGCGGGGAGGAGTCGGGTTGGACATGGCGTCGCCTCGGTGTTGGCCGCTCCGGCCCGGATCGTCCGTGCTGACAAGACTCAGCCTTCGCCCCGCGCCATCTGGAGCAGCGCGAACCGCTGGAGCTTGCCGGTCGGCGTCTTCGGCAGGGCCGGGACGAACGTGATCGCGCGCGGATACTTGTAGGGCGCAATACCGGCCTTGACGTGCTCCTGCAACGCTTTCGCGAGCGTGGCCTCGCCGGCGAAGCCCTCGCGCAGAACGACATAGGCCTTCACGATCTGGCCGCGCTCCGGGCAGGGCGCGCCGACGACGCCGCACTCGGCCACCGCCGGATGGGTCAGCAGGCAGGCCTCGACCTCCGGCCCGGCGATGTTGTACCCGGCCGAGACGATCATGTCGTCGGAGCGGGCCTGATACCAGAAATAGCCGTCGCCATCGCGCAGATAGGTGTCGCCGGTGACGTTCCAGCCGTCCTGCGCATAGTGCGCCTGCCGCGCGTCGGCGAGGTAGCGGCAGCCGGTCGGGCCGCGCACCGAGAGCCTGCCCGGCGTGCCGTCGGGACATTCCCGGCCGGTATCGTCGATGATCCGGGCCTCGTAGCCCGGCACCGGCAGACCTGTCGCGCCCGGCCTGATCGCCTCGCGCGGCGCGGCGATGAAGATGTGGAGCATTTCGGTCGCGCCGATGCCGTCCATCAGCGGCAGCCCGGTGTTCGCCAGCCAGGCGTCGAACGTCGCACGCGGCAGGGCTTCTCCGGCGGAGACGCAGATGCGCAGGCTTGCGATGTCGCGGCCCTCGAGCCGATCCAGCATGGCGCGATAGGCCGTCGGCGCGGTGAAGAGCACGCTCGCCTCGTGGCGTTCGATCGCGTCGATCAGGTCGGCGGGCGCCGTGCGCGCCGGCAGCACCATCGCCGCGCCGATCCGCATCGGAAACAGCACGAGCCCGCCGAGCCCGAAGGTGAAGGCGAGCGGCGGCGAGCCGATGAAGCGGTCCTCCGGAGCGGCCCTGAGCACGCGCGCGCCGTAGCAGTCGCAGATCGCCAGCAGATCCTGATGGAAATGCATCGTGCCCTTGGGTTCGCCGGTGGTGCCCGAGGTGAAGCCGATCAGGCAGACATCGTCGCGCGCGGTGTCGGCGGCCTCGAAGCGGTCATAGCCGTCCTGCGCCATCCGGCGTTCGAGACTGTCGGGCTCGCCGTTGCCCCAGGCGACGATGCGCGCGAGTTCGGGGGCCAGTTCCTGCGCTTTCGCCAGCTCGCCGATCAGGGCGTGGTCGCACAGCGCCAGAGCGATCCTCGCCTTGCGGATCGGCCAGGCCAGTTCGCCCGCGCGCAGCATCGGCATGGTCGCGACCGCGACGCCGCCGGCCTTGAGCACGGCCAGATAGCTGGCCACCATCATCGGCGTGTTGGCCGCGCGCAGCAGCACGCGCTGGCCCGTGACGAGACCGCAGTCGCGCACCAGCACGTTGGCGATGCGGTTCACCTGCCCGGCGAGGTCGGCATAGCTCCAGCGCAGATCGTCGGCGATGATCGCCGTACGCGCGCCGCGCCCATCCGCGACATGGCGGTCGAGCAGCTCGGTGACGACGTTGAGCCGGTCCGGGTAGGCGAGCCCCGCCTCCGCGAGACGCAGGGCCGGCCAGCTTTCGCGCGGCGGCAGGTTGTCGCGCGCGAAGCTGTCGGCATGGCCCGAGCGCCGGAGTTCCGCGGCCATCCTCAGCCTCCGGTTCCGGCGGCGTGCGCCTTGAGCAGGTCGCGCGCGATCACGACCTTCTGCACCTCCGTCGCGCCCTCGTAGATTCGCAGGGCCCTGATCTCGCGATAGAGCTCCTCGACCTTGACGCCTTTGGTGACGCCGAGCCCGCCATGGATCTGCACCGCGCGGTCGATCACACGCTGGGCGTTCTCCGTCGCGACCAGCTTGGCCAGCGCCGCCTCGCGGGTGACGCGCGGCGCGCCCATGTCCTTGGTCCAGGCGGCGCGGTAGACCAGCAACGCGGCCGCATCGACCTCCGCCGCGCTGTCGGCGATGGCGGCCTGCGAGAGCTGGAGATCGCCGAGCGCGCCGCCGAACAGCCTGCGCCTCGCCGCATGCGCCACGGTCTCGTGCAGCGCGCGCCGGGCGAAGCCGAGCGCGGCGGCCCCGACCGTGGATCGAAAGATGTCGAGCGTGGCCATCGCCACCCTGAAGCCGTCGCCGGGACCGCCGATGCGGTTCTCGACGGGAATGCGGCAGCCGTCGAACCGCAGCGTCGCGAGCGGATGAGGCGCGATCACCTCGATCCGCTCGGTCACGCTCAGGCCCGGATTGTCCGCCTAGACCAGATAGGCCGACAGGCCGCGCGCGCCCGGCCCCTCGCCGGAGCGGGCGAAGACGATGTAATGGTCGGCGATGCCGCCATTCGAGATCCAGGTCTTCTCGCCGTCGATGCGGACATGCGAATTGCCGTCCGGCGCGGCCGTCGTCGCCATGGCGGCGACGTCGGAGCCGGCCTCCTTCTCCGAGAGGGCGAAGGCGGCGATGCGCTCGCCGTCGCGGATGCCGGGCAGGATGCGGCGCTTCATCGCCTCCGGGCCGGCGAGCGTGATCGAGCCCGTGCCCAGCCCCTGCATGGCGAATGAGAAATCGGCCAGCCCGTCGCGGGCGGCGAGGATCTCGCGGGCGAGGCAAAGCGTGCGCACGTCGAGCGCCTCCGTGAGCCCGCCATGGGCCGCCGGCACGACCGCCTTCAGGAAGCCGGCATCGCCGAGCGCCCTGACCCGCGCCCGGCAGGCCGCATCGACATCGCCGTGCGGCAGGCCGGGCAGCGCGGCGTCCGCCCAGTCCGAGAGCGTTGCCGCGAAAGCCCGGTGCCGCTCCTCGAAGAAGGGCCAGGCCAGCGCGTCGCCGAGAATGCCGGTTCCGAGAGCCGCGCCCGCCATCTCAGTTTCCCTCGAAGACCGGTTTCCGTTTCGCGGCGAAGGCGTGGTAGGCGCGCGAAAAATCCTCGGTCTGCATGCACAGGGCCTGCGCCACGGCCTCGGCCTCGATCGCGCTCTCGACCGACATCGCCCATTCCATTTCGAGCATGCGCTTGGTCATGGCGTTGGCGAAGGTCGGGCCGTCGCCGAGTTCGGCGGCGAGCGCCTGGGCCTCGGCGAGCACCGCGTCTCTGCCCGCCAGCCGGTTGAGGAAGCCCCAGCGCTCGGCCTCCTCTCCGCGCAACGCGCGGCCGGTATAGAGCAGCTCGGCGGCGCGGCCCTGGCCGACGATGCGCGGCAGCATCGCGCAGGCGCCCATGTCGCAGCCGGCCAGCCCGACGCGGTTGAACAGGAACGCGATCCTCGTCTCCGCAGTGCCGAGGCGGATGTCCGACGCCATCGCCATGATCGCTCCCGCACCGGCGCAGACGCCGTCGATCGCGGCGATCACCGGCTGCGGGCAGGCCCGCATCGCCTTGACGAGATCGCCGGTCATCCGGGTGAAGGCGAGCAGATCCCTGGTCTCCATCGCGACCAGCGGCCCGATGATCTCGAAGACGTCGCCCCCGGACGAGAAATTC
>JAKFWE010000497.1 GCA_021732895.1 Allobosea sp.
CCGATAGCGGCCGTGCTCGGGGGCGGTCCAGAGCCTTATCGCATACTCCAGCGCTAAAACCACTAGCGAGACGAGCTCGAAAAGCTGGAAGCCGCTCGAAAAGCGCTGTGCGAGGGCGGGAACCGATTCCAGGATGATCGCGGCGACGTTGGCGCTGATCAGCGCCACGAGGCCGCGATGGATCAGGGTCGCCGGCCAGTCGTCGCCAGCCCCGTGATCGAACCAGAGATGCGCTTGCCGCCGCCAGCTCGTTTCCGGCGTGGCGGGGGCCATGGCTGGTCAGCCCATCGCGGCCGCGACGGCGTCCAGCGCGGCCTGCGCCCTGTCGCCGTCCGGCCCGCCGGCCTGCGCCATGTCGCGCCGCCCGCCGCCGCCCTTGCCGCCCAGCTGCTCGGAGCCGGCGCGCACCAGCGCGACCGCGTCGAACCGCCCGGTCATGTCGTCCGTGACGCCGACGACGATGCCCGCCTTGCCGTCGCCGGCGACGCCGACGATGGCGACGACGCCGGAGCCGATCCGCGTCTTGGCCTCGTCGGCCAGGCTCTTCAGGTCCTTCATCTCGACGCCGCTGACGGCGCGCGCCAGGAGTTTCGCGCCGGCGATGTCGCGGATCGGTTCCTCCGCCGCGTCGCCGCCGCCCATGGCGAGCTTCTTGCGCGCCTCGGTCAGTTCGCGGTCGAGCTTGCGGCGTTCCTCGATCAGAGCGGCGAGCCGCGCCTGAGCCTCGGCGGCTGGGACCTTCAGCAAAGCGGCCAGGCCGGACAGCTGGCGCGCTTCGGCGTTGAGCCGGCCGCGCGCGAGGGCGCCCGTCATCGCCTCGAGCCGTCGCACGCCGGCCGCGACCGCGCTCTCGCCGGTGACGCTGACGAGGCCGATGTCGCCGGTGCGCCGCGCATGCGTGCCGCCGCACAGCTCGACCGAGAAGGCCTTTCCGGATTCGCTCGCGCCCATGGCGACGACGCGGACCTCGTCGCCATATTTCTCGCCGAACAGCGCGCGGGCGCCCGACGCGATCGCCTCGTCGACGCTCATCAGCCGCGTCGTCACCGGTTCGTTCTTCAGCACGATGGCGTTGGCGATGTCCTCGACACGGGCCAGTTCCTCGTCGGAGATCGGCTTGGGGTGGGAGAAGTCGAAGCGCAGCCGCTCGGGCGAGACGAGCGAGCCCTTTTGCGCGACATGATCGCCGAGCACGAGGCGCAGCGCCTCGTGCAGCAGATGCGTCGCCGAATGGTTGGCGCGGATGGCCGAGCGGCGGGCGTGATCGACGCGCAGCTCGACCGCCTGGCCCAGCCGCAGCGAGCCATGCGACACCGTGACGGCATGGGCGAAGACGTCGCCGAGCTTCTTCTGGACGTCGTTCACCCGCGCCAGCAGGCCGGCCGCGCGGACCTCCCCGGAATCGCCGATCTGGCCGCCGGATTCGGCGTAGAACGGCGTCTGGTTGACGACGACGAAGCCGCTCTCGCCGGCGGCCAGGGTCTCGACTTCCGTCCCGTCGCGGACCAGCGCCGTGACGACGCCCTCGGCCAACTCCGTGTCGTAGCCCAGAAACTCGGTCGCGCCGAGCCGTTCGCGCAGCGGAAACCAGAGCGTTTCGGTCGCGGCCTCGCCGGTGCCGGCCCAGGCGGCGCGCGCCTTCGCCTTCTGCTGCGCCATGGCCGCATCGAAACCGGCCGTGTCGACCGAGACGCCGCGCGCCCGCAGCGCATCCTGGGTCAGGTCGAGCGGGAAGCCATAGGTGTCGTAAAGGGTGAAGGCGACCTCGCCCTGCAGGCTCTGCCCCGCGCCGAGATCGCGCGCCGCGTCGTCGAGCAGCGTCAGTCCCCGCGCAAGCGTGGTGCGGAAGCGCGTCTCCTCCAGCTTCAGCGTCTCCTCGATCAGCGCCTGCGCGCGGATCAGTTCGGGATAGGCCTGGCCCATCTCGCGGGTGAGCACCGGCGCGAGGCGATGCAGCAGCGGGTCCTTCGCCCCGAGCAACTGGGCATGGCGCATGCCGCGGCGCATGATCCGGCGCAGAACATAGCCGCGGCCCTCGTTCGAGGGCAGCACCCCGTCGGCGATCAGGAAGGCCGAGCAGCGCAGGTGGTCGGCGATGACGCGGTGGCTGGCTTTCATGGCACCGTCGGAGGCGACCGAGGTCATCTCGGCGATGGCCCGGATCAAGGCCGCGAAGAGGTCGATCGCATAGTTGTCATGCGTGCCCTGGAGCACGGCGGCGATGCGCTCCAGCCCCATGCCGGTGTCGATCGACGGCCGGGGCAGGGCGCTGCGGAGGCCGCCCGCCGCCTCCTCGTACTGCATGAAGACGAGGTTCCAGATCTCGATGAAGCGGTCGCCATCCTCGCCGGGCGAGCCGGGCGGGCCGCCGGGAATGTGGTCGCCATGGTCGTAGAAGATCTCGGAGCAGGGGCCGCAGGGGCCGGTGTCGCCCATGCGCCAGAAATTGTCGGAGGTCGCGATGCGGATGATCTTCGAGTCGCTCAGCCCGGCGATCTTTCGCCACAGGCCGTGCGCCTCGTCATCCTCGGAGTAGACCGTGACGGTCAGCTTTTCTTTCGGAAGCCCGTATTCACGCGTCACCAGCGTCCAGGCGTGCTCGATCGCCTGCTCCTTGAAATAGTCGCCGAAGGAGAAATTCCCCAGCATCTCGAAGAAGGTATGGTGGCGCGCGGTATAGCCGACATTGTCGAGGTCGTTGTGCTTGCCCCCGGCGCGGACGCATTTCTGCGCGGTCGTGGCGCGGAGATAGGGGCGCTTTTCCTGCCCGGTGAAGACGTTCTTGAACTGCACCATGCCGGAATTGGCGAACATCAGCGTCGGGTCGTTGCGCGGCACGAGCGGGCTCGACGGCACGATCTCGTGGCCGGCCGACTTGAAATAGTCGAGAAAGGTGGACCTGATCTGGTTGACGCCGCTCATCGCAATTCCGGGCTCTGGTCTGGGAACGAAGGCCTGGAGGCCGACCGGACCCCGGTTCTAGTCAGGCCGCCCGCGCGTGTCGAGAGAGCCTGCGCCAAAGCCTTGGCGGGACACGCAAACGGGCGGCTCCCCGAGCCGCCCGCATGACGCATGCGCGCAAGGACCGCGCTCCTGCGAACCGGTCAGGCCTCGCCTTCGTCGAGGTCGTCGTCGGTCGGCGTCGCCTGGTCGAGGATGCGCTCGGCGACGAGGCCGGAATTCTGGCGGATCGTCGCCTCGATCCTGGCCGCCATGTCCGGATTGGCCTTGAGAAAGGCCTTGGCGTTCTCGCGGCCCTGGCCGAGGCGGACGCTGTCGAAGGAGAACCAGGCGCCGGACTTCTCGACCATGCCGGCCTTGACGCCGAGATCGACGAGCTCGCCGACCTTGGAGATGCCCTCACCGAACATGATGTCGAACTCGACCTGCTTGAAGGGCGGCGCGACCTTGTTCTTGACGACCTTGACGCGAACCTGGTTGCCGGTGGCCTCGTCGCGATCTTTCAATGTCGAGATGCGGCGGATGTCGAGACGCACCGAGGCGTAGAACTTCAGCGCGTTGCCGCCGGTCGTGGTCTCCGGCGAGCCGTACATCACGCCGATCTTCATGCGGATCTGGTTGATGAAGATGACCATGCAGTTCGAGCGCGAGATCGACGCCGTCAGCTTGCGCAGCGCCTGGCTCATCAGGCGGGCCTGAAGGCCGGGCTGGACGTCGCCCATCTCGCCCTCGATCTCGGCGCGCGGGGTGAGCGCCGCGACGGAGTCGATCACCAGAACGTCGATCGCCCCGGAGCGCACCAGTGTGTCGGTGATCTCCAGCGCCTGCTCGCCGGTGTCGGGCTGCGAAATCAGCAGGTCGTCGAGATTGACCCCGAGCTTGCGGGCATAGACCGGGTCGAGCGCGTGCTCGGCGTCGACGAAGGCGCAGACGCCGCCCTTCTTCTGCGCCTCGGCGATGGTGTGCAGGGCCAGCGTGGTCTTGCCGGAGGATTCGGGCCCGTAGATCTCGATGACCCGGCCGCGCAGCAGGCCGCCGACGCCGAGGGCGATGTCGAGCCCGAGCGAGCCGGTCGAGACCGTCTCGATCTCGACCGCCTGCTGGTTCTTGCCCAGCCGCATGATCGAGCCCTTGCCGAAGGCGCGCTCGATCTGCGAGAGCGCCGCGTCCAGCGCCTTGGCCTTGTCCATCGAGGAGCCTTCCACGAGCTTGAGATTCGCCTGATTCACCGGTCGGCCTCCTTATGGCAGGGGCGCGGTGACATCTCAAATCCGCGCGATGATGACTTGGTCATGGTTTGTTCTCACAAGCAAGTTCTTTTTTTGTTCCGCCGACGCGGCGAGGGTGAAACCGCCCCGGACCCGCCGGACACGGCAGGATTGCGTCATCCGCCGGCGTGAAACATGATCCTGTGGAAGCAGGCACGCGCCTCCGCTTTCATCGAGGTGGTGCGCCATGGATTGGGGCGAGAAAATCGTCGATGTCGTGCTGGCCGGCCTGCCAAAGGCCGCTCTGGCCGCGTTTCCGGAAGACAGGCGACGGCAACTCACGGCGAAGGCGAAGCAGTATGTCGGCGCCGGCGAGATTTCGACGAATCATGACCTGATCCGGGCCGGTCGCTTCGCCTGGATAAGGGCGGCGCGCCTGATGATGAAAGCCGTCAACGACATCCCGACGTCGGAAGCCGGCGATATCCGGGGGTTCGGCGCGATTACCGGCGAGGCGCTCGACGCCATCGAGAAAGCCGCGTTCCGGCGCGACAGCGACGTGTCGAGCTCGCCGATCGACCGCCATCTTCCCGCGATCATGCTGGGCGCCTCGGAACTGATCTGGCCCGGCGGCCAGGATGATCGCCGGCAGAGGGACGTGAATGAGAGTTTTTCGACCGATCTGCATCTGCTCGCATATCGGGAGCCCGGCGAAGCGCCGGGCATTTACGGCCAGGTCGCCCGACAAGGCCTGACAAGCCACGGCGGACATGCTCGCTCCTTCGGTGAACTGGTCTTCGCCGCATTCGCGGAGATGCTGAAGAGTTCGACCGATTACCCCGAGGCCCGGCGCGGGTTCGCGATCGCTCTGGAAGCCGTGAGCCAGCATATGCTGCGCGCGGCCAATGAGACTCTGGGGCGGGTCGAGGCCGCGCAGATCGAGACGCTGCTGTCTGTCCAGGCGCTGCAAGCGTCGCTCGCCGGGCTCGACAGCCTCGACCTGCTGCCGTCGATCGCGGAGGACACGGCCGCGATCCGGCGCATCGCGACCGAGCAGTCGGTCAAACTCGACGCGCTGAAGTCCGCGGTCGATCGGCTCGCGGCGCCGAGCCACGACCGTCTCATCTGGCTGCGGGATGCGGGCGTCGGTCCCGGCGCCCGGAGCGATCAGGCCGCGATTCACCAAAGCCGCAGGAACGCCTGCCGGCCGCCCCTGTTCTGGAAGAACGTCGCGGCAGGCCTCTTCTGGCGAAGGCCCGCACTGATGGCCAGGGCGCTCGCGGCGTTTCGCGGCTGGCGTTTCGAGGAGGAGGTCCAGGCCCTGCGCTTTCCGGTGTTCTGGATCGCCGGCCGGCAAGGCGACGGCAAGTCGGTCCTGCTGCTGCAGCTCGTCCAGGAGTTGCAACGCGCCGATCCCGCCATCGTCGGGCTCAAGGCGGGTCCGCGCGACCTCGCCCATGCGGTCCGCGAGATTCGGCGCCAACGCGAGGCCAGCCCCGACCTGAAGTTCTTTCTGGTCGTCGACGACCTCAACCCCGGCGGCGACAACCAGTTGAAGGAGGATCTGGCTGCGCTGAGCCAGACTGTCGGCTCCGTCGCGATCATCGCCTGCGGACCCGAGCGTGACATCCGCCCCTTCAGGAGCGCGATGGGTAGCCAGTTTCCGGTGAAGGAGTTCATCGTCGAGGCGATCTCCGCTGAAGAGAAGCGGGATCTCTGCCAATGGCTCGGCTTCGATCTCGCGCGCGTCAGGACCGAAGGCGATCATCTCGTCGCGTTCCTCTTCGAACTCGACGAGGGCATGTCGATCGATGATTTCGCCCACCGGTTTCGACGCCGGCTCACGGAACGGGGTTTGTTCGATCAGGTTCGGCGTGCGATCGCCGTCAACGCCCTGGATCAGCCGGTCGACCTTGCCCTGCTCGATGGCGTGCTGGACAAGTTCGAGCACCAGCTCGGCGGCGACCAGAAGCATTTTGGCGACGACCGCTTCTCGGACGGCGAACCGGGCAAGCGCTTCTCGCACAATTTCATCGCCTGGCGGCTCTGGCACGCCTGGAGCGATAAAGAGGTGGCGCCGGAGGCGGCGCTCGCCAGCGACCTGGCGGCCAGCATCGCGCTGTACGAGGACAAGCCGGAGCGTGTGTCGGCGCTGCTGAACGCGCTGGCGACGCGCCTGCCCGATGTCGATGGGCGGAAGGCCAGGGAGTTCGCAGCCGCCGCCATCGGATGGCTGCTGGAGACGTTCAAGGCCCGGCCGCCGCTGCTGGCGCCGATGCTGTGGCGCTCGCTCTGGCTCGCATCAGCCGGGCAGATCGAGATGCCCGACAATCTTCTCCGCGTCGGCCGCCGGCTCGTGGCGGCGGAACAATGTCCCCGGCGCTGGCGCGCGGGGCTCGCCGCGCAGCTTCTGCTCGCCGCCGCGCGGCAGGCCGAAGCCGACGCGCCCTTCTTCGAGGCGTTCGCCCGCCGCTCGCTGATCGAGGAGGCGGGGCCGGGCAGCGCCGGCTCCGTCGCCATGCTGACGACGCATACGGGCGCCGCCGCCCGGGGCTGGGATGCGTGGGGCCGCCTCTGGCTGGAGCGCAACGCCGATCATCCTGAGCTTGCTGTGCTGCTGCAGCGCGTGCTGGAAAAGTCGGAGCGAAACGGCTCCGGCTGGGCGTTCGACGCCGCGACGGAATGGGCGAGCGCGCGGATGAGCCCGCCGGCCGCCGGAACGGCGCCAGCATCCGAAGTGGCGGCCGGGCAGCCGGAGGCCGATCTGGCGGCGCTCGAGGCGATCATCGCCCTGCTGCTGGTGAAATCGAGCGAGCCGGAGCCGATCCGGGCCAGGGCCGAGGGCTGGATGGGCTCGCGGATCGCCGACGTCCATCAGCATCTGATGGAGAAAATCATCAAGGACGCAGGCAACGAGCGAGCGACGATCGAACTGGCGCTGCGCTGGCTCGACCTCAACCCGCGCGATTCGGGAAGCCTCAACGTTCTGAGGAAGCTGGTCAAAGCCGAGGGGCGGGACGCGGACGTCGCGCAGACCGCCATGAACCTGATCGACCAGTATCCGCCCCAGTGCAGACCTGAGGATGTGGTGGTCGCGCTCGTGAGGAAGAATATCGGGTCCGACTCCGTCGTGAGGTTCGCCTGCGACTGGCTTGCGAGGAACCCGCTCAGCAACGACCGGCACCAGGTCGTTTGCGCGATGTTCGACGCGCCTGATTTCGAACGGGCGACAGGCGAAGGCATTGCGTCGTTCACTGTCCGGTTTCTCGGCAGACCGGAGAACGCGCATGCCAGCGGCGCGGGTCATGCCGTCATCTGCCTGATCAAGAGCGACCCACATTCCGCGACGCTGGTGAAGCTCGCGCATGACTGGCTCGCCGGGAACCCGACCTGCAATGTCAGGCACCAACTGGTTTGCGCGATGTTCGATGCGCCCGCCTTCAAGCGCGCGACAGGCGAAGACATCGCGTCATTCGCCCTCCGCTTCCTCGACAAACCGGAGAACGACCATGGCAGCGAGGCCGGCCAGGTCATTCCCAAGCTGATCAACGCGACGAAGGGGTCCGACGAGTCGGTGGGTCGCGCCCTCGCATGGGCGGAACGCGAGCCGTCCAATCCGGAGCTGCTCCAAACGCTCAAGACCCTTCTGAGAAGCCGGCCCGACCGCGCCGACGTCATCGATCTCGCGCTGCGGTGGCTTGCAAGGGAACGGGACGGTCGCCGGCGTCTCGAAATCGTGACCGCGTTCCTCTGGCATGTCGGCCGCCATGACGCCGTGGTCGAACTGGCCGAGAGCGAAAAGGCGAAGGCTGCCGGCGTGCGACTGCTGGAACTGGAATGGGCTCTCGCCGCGGCCGCCCTGCGGACGTCTCCGGATGACCTGCACTGGCCGGACCGGTTTCGGACGCTTCTTTCGGCGTCATCGCATTCGACAGGCGGCGCCGATCGCGACCTCCTCGCCCTGCAGACCCGCGCGCTCGCACTCTGGATCCAGGCGTCCGGACCAGCCGGTCCGGCGCTGGCGTTCATCGTTGCGGCTCATGGCGAGTGCAGGCAGGGCAAGCTGCCGCGCGAAGGGCTGAAGGCGCTGTCAGCGGCGTGCGGCCAGTTCCTCGAGACGACGCTGCGGGGCGCGGCTGGCGATCCACGCAAGGCGGGCGCGCTATACGCCCTGATCGCCGGAGCCTCCCGCCTCTACAATCCCGACCTCGGCGGGGAATTGCTGCGTCGGGCGGAGCTTCTCCTGCCCGGCGAGGCGTCGGCGCCGCTCTGGGTCCGTATCCTGGAGGATACGCGCCTACCGCCCGGCGACGGCGTCGACAGGCTCTGCGCGTGGCTGAAGACGCTCAGAAACGCGCGCGGCGTGATTCCCGCCCTGCGCGCGCGGCAGGACATCGTCGCCGCCGCGCGCGGCCGGCTTCCACCGGCGATCGCGATCCAGGTCCGCCCCGAGGCGGCGGAAGGGCGCGCGCCGCCAGACGGTCCGTCGCTTTTCACAGTGGCCCGGTCACCGGTCTCGTCGTGAATTCGGGGCTTCGCCGTCCGACAGCTGCTGGCCTAATTCCTGCCGGCCTTCAGCCAGTTTCCGGACTGGACGACGCATTCGAACGAGTCGGTCCGTGATTTCTCCGGGTTTCGGGAGGTCCACTCGGCCAGCGAAACCTGGCAACCGCCGCCGGCGACGCGGATCGAAACGGAGCTGTGGAACAGGATGTCGGAGTAGAGGTCGCAGCGGGTCTGGGTCAGCAACTCGACGCCGCCGGAAACCGAGCGCGCGCTCGATTGCGCGTCGCATTTCATGCGCCTGGCCGTCCCGGCCTCGACCAGCGTGAACCGATTGTGCGCGGTTGCGCCATCGATTCGGGTGCTGGTTCCCACAACCTCGTTCGAGCCATTCAGCATCGAGCTGAAAAGCTGGCCGTTCGGCGCGAAATAGGCGCTTTGCCGCCTCACCGTACCGGCCCAGTTCATTTTGTAGCTCACCGTGTTTCCGAGCGGAACGCCCTGCCCGAAGCCCGGCGTGGCGAGGCCGAGCAGGCCGACGATCGCAAGCCACATGATCATCATCTGCATCTCCCGAGGCCCAGGCATTGGACCGGGATGGCCCGGGCGCGGAGTCCGCGCTCACCCCATCGCCGCCTTCACCGTCTCCATCAACTGCTTCATCGTGAAGGGCTTGGGCAGGAACTGGAAGTCCTCGCCCTCCGGCAGGTTCTTGCGGAAGGCCTCCTCGGCATAGCCGGAGACGAAGACGACGCGGGTCGCCGGGTTGCGCTGGCGCAGTTCGCGCAGCAGCGTCGGGCCGTCCATTTCGGGCATCACCACGTCGGAGACGACGAGGTCGATCTTGCCGTCGGCGCGCAGGAAGGCGTCGAGCGCCTCGACGCCGGAGGCCGCCTCGTGGACGGTGTAGCCGCGCGAGACGAGCATGCGGGCGTTGAGCGCGCGCACCGCGTCCTCGTCCTCCACCAGCAGGATGACTCCGGCGCCGGTATGGTCGGCGGCGAGCTTCTTCGGCGCCGCCCTGGCGGCGGCCTCGGCGGCGATCTCCTCCTCGGTCGGGATGTGCCGGGGCAGAAAGATCAGGAAATTGGTGCCGCGACCGACGACGGAATCGCAGAACACGAAGCCGCCGGTCTGCTTGACGATGCCGTAGACCATCGAAAGACCGAGCCCGGTGCCCTTGCCGACTTCCTTGGTGGTGAAGAACGGCTCGAAAATCTTGTACAGATGCTCCTGCGA
>JAKFWE010000360.1 GCA_021732895.1 Allobosea sp.
AGCGCGCGGTGGGCGTCGGCGGCGCCCTTGAGCGCGAAGCTGGCGTTGACCGGCACCTTGACCTTGCCGGTCGCCACCGTCTCGAACAGGTTCTTCGCCATCGCGACCATGGTGTCGCGTTTGGCGATGTGGGTGAACAGCGTCGGGCGCGTGACGTAGAGCGAGCCCTTCGGCCCGAGCAGGCCGAGATTGAAGGGTTCGACGGCGCCGGACGCGTTGCCGAACCCGGCGAGCAGGCCGAACGGCCGCAGCGTGTCGAGCGACTTCACGAAGGTGTCCTTGCCGACGCCGTCATAGACCACGTCGCAGAGCTTGCCGCCGGTGATCTCCTTGACCCGCGCGACGAAATCCTCCTCGCGATAGAGGATCGTGTGGTGCGCGCCATGGGCCTTGGCGAGGTCGGCCTTTTCCTGCGAGCCGACCGTGCCAATGACGGTGGCGCCCAGCGCCCTGCCCCATTGGCACAGGATCAGCCCGGTGCCGCCCGCCGCCGCGTGGACGAGAATGGTGTCGCCGGGCGCGACCTTGTGGGTGCGGTGAAGCAGGTATTCCGCCGTCATGCCCTTCAGCATCATGCTGGCGGCGGCCTCGAACGACACCGCCTCCGGCAGAGCCACCACGGAATTGACAGCGACGATGCGCTCGTCGGCGTAGGAGCCCAGCGTCGCGACATAGGCGACACGGTCGCCCGGCCTGAACTCGGCGACGTTGGCGCCGACGGCCAGCACCTCGCCGGCGCCCTCGTTGCCGGGCACGAACGGCATCTGCGGCGCCGGATAGAGCCCCGTGCGGAAATAGGTGTCGATGAAATTGAGGCCGATGGCGCGATTGCGAACCAGCACTTCGCCGGGCCCGGGCTGCGGCAGCGTGATGTCCTCGTAGCTGAGAACCTCGGGACCGCCGACCTTGTGAACACGGATCGCCTTGACCATCGTATCGCTCCTTGCGCTGAGCGGTGGACCATAAGGACTTGGCGGCGCGGCGCAACGGCCGAAGACGGGCAACAGTCCCGAGCGACGGCGCGCAAGCCCGCGGCAAAGACATGCAAGCCTGCGGCAAAGACATGCGAGCCTGCGGCGACCGGCGCGATGGCCATCGCCGCGAATGTCCGCTAGCGATTGCCGATGATCGCGCCTGAGCCGAGCGTCACGGATGTCGCCATCGTCGGGGCCGGACCCGTCGGCCTCGCGGCCGCGCTGGCTTTGGCCGATGAAGGCTTCGCGGTCACGCTGCTGGGTTCGCCGGACGCGCCCCGCGACGGGCGCACCGTGGCCTTGCTCGACGGCTCCTGGCGGCTTCTGGAGACGCTCGGGGTCGCGGCTTCTCTCGCCGGCAAGGTTGCGCCGCTCTCGGTGATGCGGCTCGTCGACGACACCGGCAGCCTGTTCCGGCAGCCGCCGGTCGAGTTCCGCGCCTCCGAGGTCGGGCTCGAGGCGTTCGGCTGGAACGTCGCGACCACCGATCTGGTCGCCGCCCTGTCGGCGCGGACGGCCGCCCATCCCGCGATCGTAGCGGCGCCGCATCAGGTCGAGGCGGCTGCTCCCGCAGACGACGCCGTCTCGCTGCGCGCCGACGATGGCTCCGCATTCGTCGCGCGCCTCGTCGTCGGAGCCGACGGGCGGCGCTCGCCGATGCGTCGGGCGGCCGGGATCGAGGCGCGCGAATGGACGTATCCGCAGGTTGCGCTCACCGCGATCCTCGGCCATGCGCGCGATCATCGCGACGTCTCCACCGAATTTCACACGCGCGCCGGACCCTGCACGCTGGTGCCGCTGCCCGGGCGGCGCTCCTCGCTGGTCTGGATGCTGACGCAGGCCGAGGCGAAATCCGTCGCCGCGCTCGACGACGCGGGTTTCGCCGGCGCGGTCGAGGCGCGCACCCATTCGATTCTCGGCGCGCTCAGCGTCGCCGGGCCGCGCGGCGCCGTGCCGATGGCGGGGCTTTCCGTGGATCGCTTCGGAGCGCGGCGGGTCGCGCTGATCGGCGAGGCGGCGCATGTTTTTCCGCCGATCGGGGCGCAAGGGCTCAATCTCGGCCTGCGCGACGTCATGGCGCTGCGTCGCTGCCTTCGCGGCGCGGCCGACCCCGGCGCGGATGCGGTGATCGGCGCCTATGACCGCGCCCGCCGCACGGACGTGCGCCTGCGCACCGGGGCGGTCGATGCGCTCAACCGCAGCCTGCTGACCGACCTGATGCCAGCCGACCTGCTGCGCGGCGCCGGGCTGCTGGCGCTGGCGAAGATCGGGCCTCTGCGCCGGCTGGTGATGCGGCAGGGGCTGGCCGGCGGGCTCAGCGCGTCCTGAGCGTCCGGGCCTTCGCGGCGGCCAGCACGGCCTCGCCGTTCGCGCCGCTGTCCGACACCCGCCGCAGACCCGGCGCGAGCGCCCGGAACACCGGCGCGAGCGGCAGCGGCGTCGAGACCAGCCGCTTCCCGCCGGACTCCTCGGCCTGCGCATCGAGCAGGCCGCGGGCGCTGAAATGCGGGTCCTCCATCGCCTCGGCGAGTGTCCGCACCACGGTGCAGCAGCAGTCGCGCGGCTCCAGATGCTCGCGCCAGTGCGCCGCCGGCCGCGCCGCGATCAGTCTCGCTATGGCGGCCTTCGTCGCCTGCGGGTCGCCTTCGTCCTCGCGCAGGCCGGGTTCGAGCGCGATCGCGTCGCAGAAGGTCTCCCAGAATTTCGGCTCCAGCGCGCCGACGGCGAGGAACCAGCCATCGGCCGTGGCGTAAAGCCCGTAGCGGGGGCTGGCGCCGCTCAGCAGAGCCTCGCCGCCCTCCGGATAGCGGCCCGTGACCTGGCCCTGCGCCAGCCCGTGCCAGGCGAAGGCGCCCATCGCATCGGCCATGGCGATGTCGAGATGGCAGCCCATCCCGCTGCGGTCGCGCTGGCGCAGCGCGAGCAGGATGTTCAGGACGGCCGGCATCGAGCCGCCGCCGATGTCGGCGACCAGGGCCGGCGGCGGCGGCGGCGCCTGTCCGCGCAGCAGCGACTGCCCGAGCAGCCCGCCGATCGCCTGATAGTTGATGTCGTGGCCGGCTTCCAGCGCGCGCGGCCCGTCCTGGCCATAGCCGCTGATCGAGCAGTAGATCAGGCGCGGGTTGAGCCGCGACAGCGCGGGGTATCCGAAGCCGAGCCGCTCCATCACCCCCGGCCTGAACTGCTCGACGAGAATGTCGGCCTGTTCGATCAGCGGCGTCAGCGTAGCCAGCGCGTCGGGCGTCTTGAGGTCGATCTCGACGCTGTCCTTGCCGCGGTTGAGGGCGGCGAACGGCGCCGATGTCTGGCCGAAGCGCGGCGCGAAACGCCGCATGTCCTCGCCGCCAGGCCGTTCGATCTTGACGACGCGCGCGCCGGCCTCGGCCAGAAAAAGCGTCGCCAGCGGGCCGGGCAGCAGCGTCGAGAAATCGAGCACGATGAGGTCGTCGAGCGGCGGCATCGGCATCGTCCGGCGGTCAGGGAAACAGGTCCGCCGTCATCCTGCCCGTCTTCACGAGCCACAGGAAGCCGGTCAGCGTCGCCATCGAGACCAGCGTTCCGACCAGGATGCACGCCGAGGCGCGCTCGACGCCGACCTGATACTGCGTCGAGATCACGAAGATGTTCAGCGCCGGCGGCAGCGCCGCCATGATCACGGCCGCGAAGATCCAGTTCGCGGGGAAGTCGCCGAGCGCCGACAGCAGCACCCAGACCAGCAGCGGATGCAGCACCAGCTTGATGAAGACCAGCGCCGGCACCTCGCCCGGCATCCTCTTCAGCGGCCGCAGGGCGACGGTGACGCCGAGCAGGAACAGCGCGCACGGCGCCGCAGCCTGCGTCAGCCACAGCGTCATCTTGTCGAGCGCGGTCGGGAGCTGGAACTGGGCGTAGCTCGCCAGCACGCCCGCCAGCGTCGCCAGGTTGAACGGGTGGGTCGCGACCTGCCAGGCGACGCTGCGCGCCGTGGCGAGCGCGCCTTTCCGGTCGACGCCGGCGATCGCCATGAGAAACGGGATCAGCGAGAACAGCAGAAGGTTGTCGAACACGAAGATCAGCACAACAGGCGCGCTGGCGGCCGGGCCGAGCGCCGAGAGGATCAGCGGCGGGCCCATGTAGCCGATGTTCGAATAGGAGCCGGCGACGCCCTGCATCACGGCCTGCGGCATGTCCCCGCGCAGGTAGCGCAGACCGACGGCGAAGGAGAGCGCGAAGGCGCAATAGGTCGCCAGCGTCGTCGCCGTGACGAAACCCCAGTTCGTCAGGTCGCTCAGCGGCTTGTCGGCGATGAGCCGGTAGAACAGCGGCGGCAGGGCGATGTAGATCAGGAAGAACTGCATCCAGGCCAGGCCCGCCTCCGGCAAGCGCTTGAAGCGCCCGACGACGAAGCCGAGCAGGATCAGCCCGAAGAACGGCGCGACCAGATTGAACAGGCTGGCGAGATCGGCCATGCGAAAGCCTCGGCGGGCGGCGTCTGCCCCCAGGCGAGGACCGGGTTTCCTGACGGCGGAGATCGCGGTTTAGCGGGTCCATGCTGCGATGCAAGGTCAGCGACGCAGGGCGGCAGGCGCGAAACGCAAGGGCCATGCGGAGACGAAGAGATTATTCCCGGGAACTAAATCCTAAGTCTGACCTAGGTTCAGATTCCTAGGAATGCGGGACTATCGCAGGCGGGCCAAAGGCGGATGGACGCCGCCTTCCCCCTCGGCCACAATTGCCGCAGCGCAGCATGGAGCCGATGATGACCACGAGGACGCCACGCCAGTTCTTCCGCCCGCTCGCCATCGGCGCGCCGGAGCCCTGGCGCGAGCTGCCGCCCCGGCTGGAGCGGATGATCCATTTCGTGCCGCCGCATCTGGAGAAGGTCCGCGCCAAGGTCCCCGAACTCGTCTCCCAGGTCGATATCGTGCTGGGCAATCTCGAAGACGCGATCCCGGTCGAGGCCAAGCAGGCCGCCCGTGATGGCTTCATCGCCATGGCGAAGGCCGTCGATTTCGGCGCGACGGGCCTGTGGACACGGGTCAACGCATTGAATTCGCCGTGGTTTCTCGACGATGTCGAGGCCATCATGGCCGAGATCGGCGGCAAGCTCGATGTCCTGATGGCGCCCAAGATCGAGGGGCCGTGGGACATCCATTATCTCGACCAGTTGCTCGCCCAGCTCGAGGCGAAGCACGCGCTGCCGAAGCCGGTGCTGATCCACGCGATCCTGGAGACGGCCGAGGGCGTCAAGAATGTCGAGGCGATCGCCACGGCGTCGCCGCGCATGCACGGGATGAGCCTCGGTCCGGCCGATCTCGCCGCCTCCCGCGCCATGAAGACCACGCGCGTCGGCGGCGGGCATCCCGACTACAAGGTCATCGCCGACCCCTCGCCCGACGGATCGGCGCGCGCGGTCGCGCAGCAGGATCTCTGGCACTACACGCTGGCCAAGATGGTCGACGCCTGCGCGGCGGCAGGCATCAAGCCGTTCTATGGCCCGTTCGGCGACTTCTCCGACGAGGCTGCCTGCGAGGCGCAGTTCCGCAACGCCTTCCTGCTCGGCTGCGCCGGGGCCTGGACCTTGCATCCCTCGCAGATCGGGGTGGCCAAGCGCGTCTTCAGCCCCGACGTGGCGGAGGTGGTCTTCGCCCGGCGCATCCTCGAGGCGATGCCGGACGGCTCGGGCGCGGTGATGATCGACGGCAAGATGCAGGACGACGCCACATGGAAGCAGGCCAAAGTCATCGTCGATCTCGCACGCCAGGTCGCGGCGCGCGATCCCGCCCGCGCGGACGATTACGGCATGTGACCGATCGGCCCGATCCGGCCGGTCGATATTGACGCGATTGCGCCGCGATCCTAACTCATTGTTCCAAATGCGGTGCGCGACGTGAAGATGGACACAGACTGAGGTTATGGAAGCACGCTCGGCGAAGTTTCGCATCGGCCAGGTGGTCAAGCACCGCATCTATCCTTTTCGCGGGGTCATATTCGACGTCGATCCGGTCTTCGCCAACAGCGAGGAATGGTGGCTGGCCATTCCCGAAAATCTCCGGCCGTCCAAGGATCAGCCGTTCTATCACCTCTTCGCCGAGAACGAGGACACGGAGTATGTGGCCTATGTCTCCGAGCAAAATCTTGTGATCGACGATTCAGGCCAGCCGGTGCGGCACCCGCAGGCCAAGGAGTATTTCCGGCGCGATCGCAAGGGCGGCTATCACATCGATCGGACCGGGCTGAACTAGGCTCTCGACGGCGATCCCTCCGGGCCGGCCGGCCCCCGGAATCTGACCCTGTGACGGGCCCTGTCCTGATGCTTTTCGAGCCGACAGAAAAAGGCCGGTCCCGAGCGGGACCGGCCTTGCTGACTCAGGGGATGCGCCGGGCGATCAGGGTCTGGGCGCGGGAGCAGGAGCGGCGCCGGGAGCAGGAGCAGGAGCAGGAGCGGGAGCGGCTCCGGGCGCTACGCCGGGCGCGGCGTTGGCGCCGGCGCCGCCGAGCCGCTGGCGCAGTTCCTCCTGGCGCTTGGCGAGTTCGTCCTGCAGGGCCTTCTGCTGCTCCTCCAGCACCTTGGGGTCAATTGCCGGGCCGTCGAACCCCTTGGCGAAATCGCTCAGCGGGATCGAGAAGGAAACCTCGCGCGCCGCCTGGTTCTGCACGCTGACGCTGAGCGTCGCGCCCCGCTTCATGGCGTTGATGACGTCGTCCTTGACGGTCGCCTCGGCGAAGCAGCCGTTCGGGAAGCAGACCGCGTAGGCGCCCGACGTCGGCTGCGAATTGTCGACTCCGAAGCGGATGCCAGGCCGCAGCAGCAGCCCCAGCGGCATCAGGAACCGAACGATCTTGTTGGCGTCGCCCTTGACGTCATAAACCGCGACGGCGAGCACGGGCTGCCCGGTGTCCGAGACGAAATCCCGCGTCGTGTAACAGATTTCCTTGTTGGCGGCCTGGTCCTTGCCGCAAACCTTGGTCCAGGTCGTCTGGGACGGCTCGGGCTTGACCTGCACCACCGTCGGGCCGGTCGCGGCCGCGGCGCCGCCGGCCGGCGGCTGGGCGGGTTGCGCCGGTTGGGCCGGGCGGCGCTGCTGCGGCTGCTGTTGGGCGAAGGCGGCGACCGGGCTCAGGCCGATGACGGCGCAGAGCGCCAGAGCGAGACCGCGCGAGGCGGGCGTGAAACAGGCTGACATGCGTTATCCTTCCAACGGCAATCCGGGAGCGGCGACTCTGACCGATCGCCTGCGTCGTGAACGATGGCCCGATTGCGCGGGCCGGCTGGCCGTGTTCAGCCAGCAAATCCTGTGCGATTGGGGCTATTGAATGACGCCTCGCCTGAGCCTTTAGCGATTTCGCGCGCCGGTTTCCAGCCCCCCGGGCCCGTCGCCTGCAACTTGGCCCGAGCATGCTCGATCCGGACAGGCCCGTGCTATGGTCGGTCGAGGGAATCAGGTCGAACCATGCGATCAATCCGCACCCTTTTCGCCGTGGCCTCCGCTGCGGGAAGGCTTTCTGTCTCCGGCGCTCTGGTTCTGGCTGGTCTGGCCGGAGCGCTCGCGCGAACGCCGGCAGTGGCTGGCGAGCACGCCATCGCGATGCATGGCGAGCCGGCTTTGCCGCGCGACTTCGCGCATCTGCCGTATGCTGACCCGAACGCGCCCAAGGGCGGACGCATCGTCTTCGCCCTGCAGGGCACCTTCGACAGTCTCAACCCGCTGGTGGTGCTGGGCGTCGCGCCCGACGCGGTGCCGCGCTACGTCCAGCAAAGCCTGCTCTTCCGCTCCGCCGACGAGCCCTTCACCGCCTATGGCCTGCTGGCCTCGCGGGTCGAGCTCAACGAGGCGCGCACCGAACTCGCCTTCGAGATCGATCCGCGCGCGACCTTCTCCGACGGCGCCCCGGTCACCGCCGACGACGTGCTGTTCACCTATGAAATCCTGAAGGCCAAGGGCAAGCCGTTCCATCGCGCCAGCCTCGGGCGGGTGACGCAGGCGCGGGCGGTCTCGACGCGCCGCATCGCGTTTTCGCTGGGCGACGGCTCGAACCGCGAATTGCCGCTGGTCATCGGCGCAATGCCGATCTTCGCCCGCCACGCCACCGATGCGGAGCGCTTCGGTGAGACCAGCTTCAGGCCGGCGCTCGGCTCGGGTCCCTACCTCGTCAGCGAGGTCCGGCCTGGCGAATCACTGACGCTGAAACGGCGCGACGATTTCTGGGCCGAGGACCATCCGCTGACGCGCGGCCTCTACAATGCGGGTGAACTCCGGTTCGATTTCTACCGCGACGCCAATTCGCTGTTCGAGGCCTTCAAGGCCGGGCTCTACGATGTCCGGCTCGAGGGCGACCCGACGCGCTGGACCACCGGCTACGACGTGCCCGCCGTGCACGACGGACGCATCGTCCTCGAGACCCTGCGCTTCGACACGCCCAAGGGCATGACCGGTCTGGTCTTCAACACGCGCCGGCCGCTTTTCGCCGATATCCGTGTGCGCGAGGCGCTCGGGATGCTGTTCGATTTCGAATGGGTCAACCGGAATCTCTTCCACGGTGTCTATCGACGCGCCGGCAGCTTCTTCTCCGGCTCCGAATTGTCGGCGCAGGGCGTCCCGGCCGACGCGCGAGAGCTCGGCCTGCTCGCCCCGTTTCCCGGCCTCCTGCGCGAGGACATGCTGAACGGGCGCTGGTCGCCGCCGGCCACGGACGGCTCGGGCCGTGACCGTGAACAGGCGCGAAAGGCGCTGGACTTGCTCAAAGCCGCGGGCTGGAGCCTGCGCGAAGGCGAGTTGCGCGACGGGCGCGACCAGCCCTTCGCCTTCGAGATCACGGTGACGAGCCGTCCCCAGGAGCGGCTGGCGCTGAACTACGCCAAGTCGCTCGGGCGGCTGGGGATCGCGGTCAGCGTGCGGCTGATCGACGACGTACAGTACTGGCGCCGGCTCTCGACCTTCGATTTCGACATGATCCAGTGGACCTGGCCGGCCTCGGCCTCGCCCGGCAACGAACAGATCGGGCGCTGGGGCTCCGCCAACGCCGGCCGCCAGGGCTCGCTCAACTATGCCGGCGTCGCCTCGCCCGCCATCGACGCGGCTCTGGCCGCGATCCTGTCGGCGCGCGACCGGCCCGATTTCGTCGCCGCCGTGCGCCTGCTCGACCGGCTGCTGATCGCTGGCTTCTACGTCGTGCCGCTCTACTATCTTCCGGAAACCTGGCTGGCGCACGGCCGGGACATCGTCTTGCCCGCGCGCAAACCTGCCTATTTCCTGTCTACCGAGGTTTTCGCGCGCAGACCTGCGCCGAATCCGGCCAACTGAAGGCGTCCGATGCTGGCCGACCAGGACGAAGCCGCGGCGACCCTGCTGGACGGGCTCGATCTCGACGCCCTCCTGGGCGCGCTCGTGCGGTCGCGCGGCTATGAGGCGGCGCTGCGCGACCCGCCCGGCAAGCGGGCCTGGAGCGACGAGCTGCCCACCTCGGTCAGTTTCGTGCAGCTCTACGAGCGTATCGACCAGCTCGCCGGGCTGCTGCACATGAATCGGGCGCAGCCCGGCGCTCGCGTCGCGATCCTGGCGCCGCTGGGACCGGAGGCGATCATCTCCACCCTCGCCTCGCTGCGCGCCGGCCTCTCCCCGCTCCTGCTGCCGCTCCATGCCGGTGACGCCGATCTGCTGCGGATGATCGACGAGGCCGGCGCGGTGATGGGTCTCGGCGTCGGCCGTGTCGGGGCCGTGCAGCCCCTGACAACGCTCCGCCGCCTCGCGGCGCGGGCCTTCGGCATGCGCTTCGTCGGCGGATTCGGGCAGGTCGTTCCCGATGGCGTGGCGCCGCTCGACGCGCTGATGGCGAGCGCGGCGCGTCATCCCCTGCCGGCGCTCGCCTCGCGCAGCCCGCTGCACATCGTCGAGCCGCGCGGCCTCGACGGTCCGCATGCGGTTTCG